>JACIYQ010000007.1 GCA_014359855.1 Parvibaculum sp. | reverse complement strand
GCCATCCACGTCTTTGCGGCACGGAAGGCAGGAAAGAAAGACCCCGGCTTTCGCCGGGGCAGGCGTGGATGACCCGCCAAAAAAGTTTGAAGGAGGGCCGGGTCATGACGGTTAAATTCGGGATTGAAAATTAAACCGGACAGCAGTGGGATCAATCAATGAGTCCTGAGCCTGAATTTTTGGCGCGACGGCACGACACTATAAAATTCTGAAACCAATGAATAAGGTCAAAGCGAAGGTACATCATTAAGGGTGTTCACTTCCGTTGCAGATGTACGGTAAGACATCGCCGCTTTTATCGATTGTGCTTCGGCCACCTCCGGCCCACCCATGACCACCGCACCCCAAGGCTTCTGCCGCGACTGCTTCTCTCCCGTGCCTGAAGGCGCGGAGCGTTGTCCTGCCTGCCGCCGGCCGCGTCTTCTCTTCCACCCCGAACTTCACGCGCTTTCCGTCGCCCACATGGATTGCGACGCCTTCTATGCCGCCGTCGAGAAGCGCGACAATCCGGAGCTTCGCGACAAGCCCCTCATCGTCGGTGGCGGCACGCGCGGTGTCGTCTCCACCTGCTGCTACATCGCGCGCATTCGCGGGGTACGCTCCGCCATGCCCATGTTCAAGGCGCTCGCCGCCTGCCCGGACGCCGTCGTCGTGAAACCCGACATGGCAAAATACGCACGCGTTGCGCGCGACGTCCGCGCGCTGATGCGCGACCTGACACCCCTCGTCGAACCGGTCTCCATCGACGAGGCCTTTCTCGATCTCTCCGGCACCGAGCGCCTGCATCACGCAAGCCCCGCCGTCAGCATGGGCCGCCTCGCAAAGCGCATCGAGGAGGAAATCGGTATCACCGTTTCCGTCGGCCTTTCCCACAACAAGTTCCTCGCCAAGATGGCCTCCGATCTCGACAAGCCGCGCGGCTTCGCCGTCATCGGCCGCGAGGAAACCATGTCCTTCCTCGCCTCGAAGCCCGTCTCCATGATCTGGGGCGTCGGCAAGGCGCTCGAAACGAAACTCGCGCGCGACGGCATCACGCGCATCGCCCAGCTCCAGAAGATGGAGGAAAACGATCTCATGGCGCGCTTCGGGTCCATGGGAAGCCGCCTTTACCGTTTGTCGCGCGGGCTGGACAGCCGCCATGTCGAGCCCGCTCACGAAGCAAAGAGCATTTCCGCCGAAACGACCTTCATGCGCGACATAAGGGACAAGGCCGAGCTCGATCGCATTCTCTGGCCGCTCTGCGAGAAGGTCGCCACGCGCGCCAAGGCGGCGGGACTCTCGGGTTCGACCGTCGTGCTGAAGCTCAAGACGGGCGATTTTAAACTCCGTACACGGAGTCAAACGCTGCCCGATCCCACTCAGTTGGCCGAGGTGATCTACCGTATCGCCTCGCCCCTCCTCGCACGCGAGGCCACGGGGATAAGTTTTCGTCTGTTGGGAGTGGGGATTTCCGGTCTCGCCGATGGCGATCTTGCCGACCCGCCGGACATGCTCGACCCCGCCGCGACGCGCCGCGCGGACGCCGAACGCGCGATGGACCGTCTGCGCGCGAAATTCGGGGACAAGTCCATCGTCAAGGGACGCGGCATGAGCCCGGATCGGAAAAAGTGACGAGGCGGGGATAAGTCCGTCTACGGACGTTTGTGACAGTTCGATGACATTACGATGACAGTCGCAAGCTGCTCGCGAAAAACGGCGGAAAACCGCCCCCGCGGATTGTGACAGTCAGCAGGCGTCCGGATCGAAATAGGTGATCTCGCTGAGCCTTCCCTTCACCTCGACATCGAGATAGTCGAGCGACAGCGTGGCCGATATCCCGTTGGGAAATAAGAGATATCCCATCTCGAAGGTCGGCACGCCCTCCTTCTCCGCCGGGTCGAAATAGCTGATGCGCACCGGCCAGGGCTCCATCTCGCCAAGCGCCTTGCCCTTGCCTGCCACCTTGGCGTCAAGCCCTTGAGCCGAAAGGGTTTTTCCGATGAAAACCGTTGTCGGATTTTCCAGTTCCTCCGTCCCGTCGAACAGCGGACGGCTGAAAACCCTTTGTCCCGCTTGCGCTTTTTCGATCAGCGCCAGGTTGAACGCCATCGGGAAAAGCGTCTCGGGCGGCATGGTCACGGCCTCCCCGCCCTCCCGTAACACCTTGATTTCACCCGACTTTTCGCGCGTCGCCGTGCCGTCCTGGCGGTCCGTCAGCTCGCCATTCGTATACTCCGTCCGCGTGAACCGGAACTCGCTGCCATCCGCCGCTTCCCAGTAGCTCAGGCGCACATCGTTGCTCACAAGTCCTTGATCCAGAACGCCAATTCGCGTCACGACACGTTGCAGGGAGGTATAGCCGCCGCAGGCCGGACCCCCTCGCCACTCGACGACCATGCGCCCTTCGATGCCCGTCACGTCGCTCACCGGCTGCGTGTGGCCGAGCGAAAGATCGTAGACCGCGCGGTGCATCTGGAGCGCGGGTGCCGCGGCGGCGGCGCCGCTACCGGCAGCAAAAAGAGCAGCAATTACAGGCACTAACCGTTCGAACCGCATGACTTGTCTTCCGCTGCCGCTTCTCGTCTCGAAGCCCTTTTAGGAGCTTACACCATCGGGTAAACCGGAGAACCCGTTCCATCTCAAGGTCGTCCATGTCCTGCCCCAGCATTCTCGTCACACGAAAATTACCGTCCGATGTAGAGGCCCGCGCGCTAAGTCATTTCGAGGCAACGCTAAATCCGGACGACCGCCTCCCCACGCGCGAGAGCATCGCCGCCGGCGCGCAGGGCAAGGACGGCCTCCTCGTCACGGTGACGGACAGGATCGACGCCGGTCTGATCGCCACCTTGCCCGCAAGCATCCGGATTATCTCAACCTTTTCCGTCGGTTACGATCACATCGATGTCGCCGCCGCGCAGGCCCGTGGCATTGCCGTCACCAACACACCCGACGTCCTCACCGATGCCACGGCCGAGATCGCGCTCCTGCTTATCCTCGGTGCGGCCCGCAATGCGGCCTCCGGCATGGCCACGCTCCGCGAGGGCCGCTGGAAAAACTGGGCGCCCACGGGAATGCTGGGTACGGAGCTTTCCGGCAAGCGCCTGGGCATTCTGGGCCTTGGCCGCATCGGCCGCGCAACGGCCTCTCGTGCCCGCGCCTTCGGAATGGAAATCCACTACCACAACCGCCATCGCTTGCCGCCGGAGCTTGAAGCCGGTGCGCGCTATCACACTGATATTGCCTCACTTTTCGGCGCGTCGGATGTGCTCTCCATCCACTGCGCCTCGACGCCGGAAACGCGCGGGCTCGTCAACCGCGAGACCATCCCCCTCCTGCCTCACGGCGCCATCGTCGTGAATACGGCGCGCGGCGACATCGTGGACGACGAAGCCTTGATCGAGGCGCTCGCCTCCGGCCGCATCGGCGCGGCCGGCCTCGATGTCTACAACAACGAGCCGAACCTCCACCCCGGATATCTCAATCTTTCCAATGCCTTCCTGCTTCCGCACCTCGGCAGCGCCACGCTTGAAACGCGCAATGCCATGGGCTTCCGCGCACTCGAAAACCTCGAGGTCTTCTTCGCCGGCAAGACGCCCCGCGACCTTTTGCACCCCTGAGCAGCAGCCGGGCAGGCCTTGCCCTGCGGCAAACTGTGTCGGCATTTTTTGCCCGCTGCAGATGAACCACGCCGGCGCAAGTCATTGTTTCCAAAGGAAAACGGGGTTGGCAGATTCCTTGCTTCGGGAAAGCCGGGACACACGCCTGAAGGGGATCGCGCCTGGCTCGCGATAAGGGAACATGGGGTACGCGAAGAGGATATCGGGGAATGGAGACGGCGCCGCCAGCGCCGTTGGGGATGGCATCCTTCCATCCGATCCGCAGACGGAGCAATTCCGGCGCAACCTCGGATCAGAGGCCCGCGCGGCGGCGGCACGCCACATCGTCACGCAGGCACTCGCCTTCGCGGATGAGGCCGAAAGCCGCATCGTGGCGCTCAACGCACGCATCCGGCAGCTCGAAGCCCTTGCGCTGACAGACGAACTCACCGGCTTGCTCAACAGGCGCGGCTTTCATGAAGTGCTTCACCGCAACCTCCTGAGCGCCGCCCGCTACGAGGAAACAGGCCTCCTTGCCTATATCGATCTCGATAACTTCAAGTCGGTCAATGATCGCTGCGGCCATGCGGCGGGGGACGAGGTACTGCGCACCGTCGGAACGTTCCTGAGCCGGAGCATTCGCGCAACGGACTATGCCGCGCGCCTCGGCGGCGACGAATTCGCAGTCCTGTTCGTCCGTGCGGACCATCGGCCCGCGCGCGACCGCGCACGGGAGATGCTGCGCGGCCTCGGCAAACTCAGAATAGCCTGCAAAACGCACCGGATTTCCGTGCGCGCAAGCCTCGGCCTTGCTGCCTATACCGGCGAAACGCAGATCGAACATCTGATCGACCGGGCCGATCGCGCCATGTATGCCGACAAAAAGAACGGCGGCCGCGCCGCGCGCCTGACGACGCTCGGCTGATCGCTCACGCGAGCGCTACGCCCTTCGGCTGCTGCTGCGTGATACAATGGATTGAGCCGCCCCCGGCCGCGATTTCGAGCGCCGGCACCCCGACTATTTTCCGGTCCGGGAAAACCTCCCCCATTATTCCGGCAGCAATGTCATCATTCGGATCGTCATAGACCGGCATGATGATGGCGCCATTCGCAATGTAGGAATTCACGTAGGACGTGCAAAGCCGTCTGCCATCGGGACGCCGGAACTGACGGCGCGGCTGCGGAATCTCGACCACTTCGAGCCGCCGTCCTCTCGCATCCCGTGCCTCCGCCAGCCTCTGCCTGTTGTCCTGCATGCGGGCGTAATTCGGATCGCTCTTGTCTTGCGGCATATGCAGGAGCACGCGCCCTTCCCCCGCGAAGGAAGCGATCATGTCGACATGGCCGCTCGTCTCGTCATCCTCCAGCCCGCGATCGAGCCAGACAATGCGTGCCACACCAAGCGTGAGCGCAAGCGCCTCCTCGATTTGTTGCCGCGTCATTTCCGGATTGCGATTGTCCTTCAGCAGGCATTCCTCTGTCGTGATGAGCGTTCCATAGCCATCGACGGAGATGGATCCGCCCTCAAGCACCATATTGTTCGAATAGTTGCGCATGCCGAGCCGGCTGAGGATAAGTCCGGCAACGGCAGCATCGTTTTCATAGCCGTGATAGGCATTACCCCACGCGTTGAAGCGCCATTGCGATCCCGCGACATGTCCCTTTCCGTCCACGAGAAAAATCGGTCCGGAATCCCGGCACCAGCTGTCATCGATCGGCAAGGGCACGATCTCGACGTCGCGCCCGCAGGCGAGCCGAACCTGCGCCTCGTCTTCCGGCCGGCAGACCATGCTCACCGGCTCGAACGCTGCGATGGCACGCGCAACACCGGCATAGGCGGCATAGGCCTGCGGCAGGCGCTCGCCCCAAACATCCGCCCGGCTCGGCCACTGCATCCAGCAGCGTTCATGCGGCTCCCATTCCGCCGGCATGAACAAGCCGTCATCCGCCGGCATCCGCCGCTCGCTCATGATCGCTTCCCCGCTCTTTCGCCGTGCCGTATTAGGCGCTAGGTATAACCCGCCAGAACAATGCGGCAACCGTGGGAAAGGGAGAAAACGTCATGGCCGGAATAATCGAAGCACGCCTGAAGGAGATCGGCATCGAATTGCCCTCCCCCTCCCAGCCCGCAGGCACCTATGTGCCCTATGTCATCAGCGGCAATCTCGTTTTCATTTCCGGGCAGGGTCCTGTCGGGCCGAAGGGACTCGAATTCACCGGAAAGGTGGGCAGGGAACAGGATGTCGAGGCCGGCAAGGCGGCGGCGCGCCTGACGATGATCAACGTCCTCGCCCAGCTGAAAGCAGCGTGCGGCGGCGACCTCGACCGCGTCAAACGTTGCGTGAAACTTCTCGGCTTCGTGAACGCCACCCCCGACTTCGATCAACAACCTGCCGTCATAAATGGCGGCTCCGATCTTCTGGTGGAGGTGTTCGGCGATGCGGGCCGTCACGCCCGTTCCGCCGTTGCAGCCGCATCGCTCCCCTTCCAGATGACCGTCGAAATCGAGGCAATTTTCGAGATCGCCTAGGCCTCGCCGGTTCAATAGGATCGGATCATGGGCGACAACGAAGCAGCCATCATCCGGGTCGTGGACGACCTCTCATGCGTCGACAGCGCAAGCTGGGACGCCTGCGCCAATCCCCTTGGCGAGCCCGTAAATCCATTCGTCTCACACCGATTCCTGAGCGCGCTGGAGGAAAGCGGATCGGCGACGCGCCGTACCGGATGGCTACCGCAGCACATACTTCTTGAGGACGAGAGAGGACAGCTCGCTGGCTGCATGCCCATGTACCTCAAGAACCACAGTCGCGGTGAATACGTCTTCGATCATGGTTGGGCAAACGCGTTTGAGAATGCGGGCGGGCGCTACTATCCGAAACTTCAGTGCTCAGTACCGTTCACGCCTGCAACAGGCCCGCGCCTCCTGACGCCAAACACCCCCGCTCGCGAAGCCGTCGAGGACACACTGATCGCCGGTGCGATCGAAATCGGCAAGAGGATGGATGCGTCGTCACTTCACATCACCTTCCTGCCTGAGCGGCAGTGGATGCGTCTCGGCTCTCTCGGTCTTCTGCAGCGCACGGACCAACAATTTCATTGGCACAATCGAGGGTACAAAACCTTCGAGGATTTTCTGTCGGACCTTTCGTCCCGAAAGCGCAAGATGATCCGCAAGGAACGCGAGCGGGCAACGGAAAACGGCATTTCGGTTGAATGGGTAACGGGCAGCGACCTCACGGAAGACCACTGGGACGCCTTCTTCGCCTTCTACATGGACACAGGTGCACGCAAATGGGGGTCGCCTTATTTGACCCGCGAATTCTTCAGCCTCGTGGGCGAGCGCATGGCCGACGAAACGCTTCTGGTGATGGCGCGGCGCGAGGGACGGCTGATCGCCGGCGCGTTGAATTTTATTGGTGGCGATGCTCTCTACGGCAGGAACTGGGGCGCCGTTGAGCATCACCCCTTCCTCCATTTCGAATGCTGTTATTACCAGGCCATCGAGTTCGCCATCGACAGGGGGCTGGCACGCGTCGAAGCCGGGGCCCAGGGCGAACACAAACTCGCGCGCGGTTACCTTCCGTCGCGCACCTATAGTGTGCACTGGATAGCCAATTCATCGTTCCGGGAGGCTGTGGCCGAATATCTTTCGCGCGAACGGCAATATGTCGACCGGGATATCGCCGCCCTTGGCGAATACGCGCCGTTCCGGCACGATTCCGGGGAAGAACATCAGGAGGACGAATTCTGACCGTGGCCTACGATCAAAACAATATCTTTGCGAAAATACTCCGTGGCGAGGCGCCCTGCTTCAAGGTCTATGAAGACGACATGACACTCTCCTTCATGGATGTCATGCCGCAGGCGGAGGGTCATACGCTCGTCATTCCGAAATACCCGGCAGAGGATATTTTCGACCTCGATCCCGACTATGCGGCCGCCATGGCAAAGACGGTAAAGCGTATCGCCCCGGCCGTAAGAAAAGCGTTCGATGTTC
Organism: Parvibaculum sp.; assembly: GCA_014359855.1. Taxonomy (GTDB): domain Bacteria; phylum Pseudomonadota; class Alphaproteobacteria; order Parvibaculales; family Parvibaculaceae; genus Parvibaculum. The sequence continues at coordinate 1,321 of JACIYQ010000007.1, read as the reverse complement.
CCGGCATTCTCGTCGCGCAGTTGAACGGGTCGGCCGCAGGGCAGACGGTTTTTCATATCCATACACACATCATTCCACGGACGAATGGCATAGACCTCAAACTCCATGCCCGTGAAATGGCCGATTTCAAGCAGCTCGAGAAGCACGCCGAGATGGTGAAAGCCGCACTCCGATAAAAACACCGATGGTTTTGCCGCCCGGGAGGAAATGAAGGTGGCAATTCCATCCAAGGGGAGGAAAGAATGAAAATCCTGAAGCGCGCCGCCGCCGTTGCGGTCATTCTGATGGGCGCTACTGCCTGCTCGGACAGTAACGAGTATGTTCAGGAGGCTGTCACCGGCCCCTCACCCTTTCATGGAATTCACGGCATCACCGTCACGAAGGACGGAAAAATCCTCGCGGGAAGCGTCGTCGGACGCGCCATCTATGAGGTCGATCCAGAGAGCGGTACGGCAAGCATTTACGAAGCTTCTCCGGCAGGCATGGCTGATGACCTCGAAGAAGGCCCCGATGGAACGCTGGCCTGGACGGAGGACGGACGCCTGTTCGCGACCCAGGTCTTTCTGGGCGACACGCTCTACGAACTTGATCCGGCAGGAGAAAACCCGCCGCGCAAGATCATGGCCGGCATGGGCGGTCTCAATGGCTTCGACTTCGGTCCCGACGGGAAGCTCTACGGTCCGCTCTGGTTCAAGAAACAGATTGTCCGGGTTGATGTCGATTCAGGCACTGATGTTGCGACCGGCCTCGACGGTCCCGCCATGCTGAAACTTGCGGGGGACGGAGCGCTCTATGTCAGCGAAAACACCGGCGGTCGGATTTCGCGCGTGGACATCGAAACGGGTGAGAGAAGCGTCGTCGGACGCGCCATCTATGAGGTCGATCCAGAGAGCGGTACGGCAAGCATCTACGAAGCTTCTCCGGCGGGCATGGCTGATGACCTCGAAGAAGGTCCCGATGGAACGCTGGCCTGGACGGCGTTTCTCGACGGGAAGGTCTATGCGCGCAAACCCGGCGGCGAGCTGCTCACTCTCGCCGAGGGGCTGCCAGGCCTTAATTCGCTTGCATGGATGGAAGACGGACGCCTGTTCGCGACCCAGGTCTTTCTGGGCGACGCGCTCTACGAACTTGATCCGACAGGAGAAAACCCGCCGCGCAAGATCATGGCCGGCATGGGTGGTCTCAATGGCTTCGACTTCGGTCCCGACGGAAAGCTCTACGGTCCGCTCTGGTTCAAGAAGCAGATCGTCCGGGTTGATGTCGATACAGGCACGCTCGACGTCATAGCCGAAGGCTTCGCCACGCCTGCCGCAGTCAACTT
>JACIYQ010000069.1 GCA_014359855.1 Parvibaculum sp. | reverse complement strand
GCGGTTTCGCCCATCCCCTGTTCCGCGGAGAGACGCTGCGCTTCCGCAGCTATTTCTTCGTCGGCTTCAATGCCGAGGATCGTGATCCCGTGTTTCGCCGCGACGGCGCGCATGCCGCCGCCAAGGCCCGGCGCGAGGTCGAGAAAGCGTCCCTTGTCCTTGAGGTTAACGCATTCTGCCAGGAACAGAGCGAAGGTCGCGCCGCCGGGCAGGCTGAAGCCCGGTCCCCAGAGTTGTTGAATGATTTCCAGACGGCTCAGCGACTTCGGCGGCTCGGGTTTTTCAACGGGCAGTGCGGCGGGGGTGGCCGGCTTCACGGCCGCGGCCTGCGGCGCCTTCTTCTTTTTCCGCTTGCGCTTGATGCCCTTCGCGCGGGCGACGTCGTCGGTTTCCATGCCTTCCCACCAGGCGATGACGCGAAGCAGGATTTCCCAGCCAATGCCGGCCTCTCTGGGCTTCTTCTTGGCTTTTCCGCTTTCTCCACCGGCGGTCTTGACCGCCGGGCCGTGCTCGGCTCCGCCGGCGCCTCCAGGGCGTTTGTCGGGATGCTCGACCAGGAATTTCTCAAGTGCGTTACGCTGAGGCCCGCTCAGTTTGCGGAGCTTTCGGAACCGAACAATCCCCTCGGCCGACATCTGCTCAAGGCCGGCCGTGAAGGCTGATATCGGCATCGCCTGCAGCTCATCGCTGCCGACCGTTGCCAGATTGACGAGCGCCGAATTGCTCATGCTCGTACCTATGGGTCCCCAGTGCGGCCGTCTCGCGTTCGGTAATCTCTCGGCCGGTCTTTCCCCTGGAGCGTGCGCCTTGTACTGAACCACGCGCGGCCCCGTCATCCTTAATGCCATAAATGGCGTTAAATCATTGTTTCCCCAAAGGCGGCTCGCCGTTAACAAAGGTAAATCGGCGCTTTTCTTTCGCACGGGAATCCCCCAATTTATGTCCGCGCTGGATCGATCAGGGGGGCAGGCGCCGCCATTCCATGCAGAAGTTGAGAAATCCGGTCTTGCGTTTTCCGCGCCTGACTATCGCTCTTTGTCTAGCGATTTTCGCGGTTTCAGCGGCGGGGGTATTCCAATACACCCTGTCCTACGACACGCGCGTCTTCTTCAATCCCGAAGGCGCGGATTTCGCGAAACTACGCGCATTCGACGCTAAATACGGCCAGAACAACGATGTCCTGATGGTGCTCTGGGCCGGTGGCCGCAAGGTCACCGAACCTGAGGTGCTGGCGGCCCTTGGCGATCTCGTCTCGCAGGCATGGCAACTGCCACATTCGACGCGCGTCGACGCGCTGACCAATTTTCCGCACGTCTCGGCGGATACCGACAGTTTCTCCGTCGCCGACCTTGTTCCCGACCCGGCGAATGTCACGGTCGAGGAGGCAAGAGCCATCGAGCGAATAGCCCTCGACGACTCTCTCATCCGGAACCGCCTCCTTTCTGCCGACGGGCGCGCTGCGGGCGTGCTCGTCAATTTCAACCTGCCTGCGGAAGCCTCGGCTGAAGTACAGGAGATCGTCGGGGCCTCGCGCACCCTCGTCGCGCGGTTCGAGGCGAACCATCCGGGGATCGAGGTCAAGCTCACCGGCAATGTGATGCTGATGGCAACCTTCTCGGAAGCCGCCTTGAATGACATCAAGGTGCTGATTCCGATCAGCCTCATCATCACCTCGCTGGTCATGTTCGTATTTGTGCGCGCCGTTCTGCCTAGTATCGCGATTCTTTCGTTGCTCGGCCTGTCGAGCGCCGCCGCCATGGGGCTGGCCGGCTGGTACGGATATGAGATCAATACCGCGACGGTTGCTTGCCCCATTATCATCATGACGGTGAACATGGCCGCCGCCGTTCGCATCGTGACGACCGCCATGGGGGCTCTCGGACGCGGGCTCACGCGCTACGACGCGATCGCCGAGGCTGTGTCCATGAACCTGTGGCCGGTGACGCTCACGAACGCGACGACGATGATCGGTTTCCTGGCGATGAATCTCGCCGACGCGCCGCCGCTTCGCCAGCAGGGGAATGTCGTGGTTGTCGGCATCTGCCTTGCCTACGTCTTCACCTTCACGTGGCTGCCGGCTTTGCTCTCGCTAATGCCGCTCCGTCCTGCCGTGCAGCGCTCGGAACGCGTCATGGTGCTACTCGGCCACTTCGTGAACCGCTACTATCGGCAGCTCTTCTTTCTCTGCAGCGTGATCGTGGTTTCCTGTGCCATATGGCTCGGCAATATCCGCCTCGATGACGATTTCGCGCGGTATTTCGACTGGCGCTTCGATTACCGCCAGGACTCGGACTTTGCCGAGGAACACCTGACCGGCCTCAACATCATCGAGTTCGACATCGGTTCCGGCGAAGAGGGAGGCATCTTCGAGCCCGAATATCAGGAGCGGCTCGCTGCCTTCGAGGCATGGTTGCGCGAGCAGGAAGGTGTCGTCAGCGTCCTGGCGATCTCCGATATCACTCGGCGGGTCCATGATGCGATGAATGCCGGAAGGGCGGATGCGGGGCCGATGCCCGACGATCGGGAGACTATCGCGCAGTATTTCCTTCTCTACGAGATGTCGCTGCCCTATGGCGTCTCGCTGAACGAACAGATCAATGTCAGCCGCTCATCGAGCCGCGTTACCGCCATTTTGCGGAAGATGTCGTCAAGCCAGATCCGTGATGTTGACGAGCGGGCGACCGCGTGGCTTGCGGAAAATGTACTACCGGAAATGCAGACGCAGGCGACGGGCATCAACGTGCTCTTTGCCAACCTGTCAGGCGTCAATATCCGCTCGATGATGCTCGCGACGCTCGTGTCCGTACTCCTCATCGCTGTGGTGGTGGGTATTGCGTTGCGCAGTGCCGTCTATGGCGCGCTCAGCATCCTGCTCAACATGTTGCCGTCTCTCGTGGGCTTCGGTCTCTGGGGGCTCCTCTATCAGGACATAGGCCTCGCAGCCTCCGTCGTCACCGCCATGACCATTGGCCTCGTCGTGGACGACACGATCTACTTTCTCCTGATGTACCAGCAGGCGAGGGCGCGCGGTCTGGATCCCGAGAGAGCCATTAACCATGTCTTCGCGGTGGTCGGCGTTGCCATGCTCGTCATCACCGTCTCGCTCACGGTCGGCTTCGGCATGCTTACCTTCTCTGGTTTTGAGGTGAACCGATCCTTGGGCGCAATGACCGCCCTCGTCATCTTGTCCAATCTCTTCATCGACTGGTTGATGCTGCCCCCGGTGATGAGAATTATGGAGAACTTCCGTGCCAAACGCTGTGGCACGACTGTTGCCTAAAACGGTCATTGTGGAACTGCGGTTTCCCGCTTTAAACAATTGTTAGTGTTTGTAACGGCGGGAACCCTGTGATTCCTTAGTGTTGTCCGTTTTTGAGACAGGTGGGGCCAGTGATACGTACATATGAACAACTGACAGGTGCCGAAGGTCGCCGGATGTTCTACCGGGCCGAGCGGTTCCGGCCAGAGCAACTATTCCGGGAGGCTGTTCCGGCGGTGCAAATTGAGAACGAGCGTGCGCTGCTGAGAGATATCAGCATGACCGGCATCGCGATCCAGAGTTCGCACGCGGATGGTTGGGAGGAACGTATCGGTTCCGAAATGCCTTTCGAATTCCGGGTTGGGGAGGCGCGCCTGTTCGGTGGAGCCGGCCGCGTGCGCCGGGTGGAGCCGCACGGGCTCAGAACGGTGGTGGGCCTGGAGTTCACCTCGGGCTATCTCGACATTCCAGGCATCATCAGCGAGCACGACAATCT
>JACIYQ010000068.1 GCA_014359855.1 Parvibaculum sp. | reverse complement strand
CTTTTCCTGAGCCGTGTCCGGAATGATGATGCCGCCGGCGGTCTTGGCTTCTTCCTCGACCCGGCGCACTACGACGCGGTCATGCAGAGGACGGAACTTCATCTCTGGCTTCTCCTGTGTCCCAACCGCTAAGTTGCGGAATTCTATGATAATTTCGAAGCTGTTAGCACTCAGGGGTGGTGAGTGCCAACTCCAGCGCGACAGATAGGCGCTGTGAGGCGGAGTGTCAAGCGCTGGCACGGGCTTGGGAACCTGACGGAGGCGCGTTCGCGAGCCTGGAAAATCGATCCGAACCCCGACGTGGCGGGATGGAAGCCCGAACGCGCTGGCTAGGCTCTGAGGCCGCGCAGTGTCAGCTTGATGATGGCGGTGAGCCGGGCGTGAAACATCTTCTCGTCGGGCGCCTTTTCCGCGCCGTACGCCGCGGCGATGAGGGCATCGACCGTAGCTTCCTCGGTGAGGCCCACGGCGTTGAGGTCGAGTTCGCCAGACGCGACGCCGCCCCGCACGAGGTGCAGCACGGCATTGTAGAACCGGTCATACACCTCCCCGAAGACGTCCTCGGAAAGACGCGAGCCGCTGTCGACAAGCTCCGCCGCGTGCGGGCTCGATAGAATCCAGCGGTAGACGAAACCGAGCTTGGCTTCCATGAGGGCGGTGAGCTTCGGTTCGAGTGGCAGGTCGAGCGCCTCCGCTCTGGCAACGCCTTCTCCAACCTGTTCGGCGAGCGAGCGGCAGATGGCCTCGAAGAGTTCATCCTTGCTCTTGAAGTAGAGATAGAGCGTGCCCTTGGCGACGGCGGCGGCGCGCGCGATGTCTTCCATCGAGGTGCGCCGGTAACCGTAGTGACGAAAAAGATCGAGCGCAGAGGTGAGGATCACCTCCCGCTTGTCCGCTCCTGCCGTCTTTTGCACGGCGGCGCTGCTTTGGGCCTTCGGCATTATTTCTATCGTCTCTATCTTCCGTCGTCCGGACCTTGAAGGGAATGTCCGGACAAGAGCCTTGTCCCTGAGCGATGGAATTTCAAGCCGTCGCGTGCTGCGGCATTTGTGCATTGCGCGCGGGGTTGTAGGATGCGGCCGCACAATATGACCGAGGGGCCCCGTGACAATCGAAGCGGTTGCAGCAGCGAAGGCGACGATCGGCGAGCCCGGATCGAGGGCGCTGATCCCGACCCCGGCACTGGTGCTGGATCTCGACGCCTTCGAACGCAACGTGGCGCGCATGGTCGAGCACTGCAAGGTAAACGGCCTTTCCATCCGGCCCCATGCGAAGACGCATAAATCCGTCGCGATCGCGAAAGCGCAAGTGGCTGCGGGCGCGCTCGGCGTCTGCTGCGCAAAGCTTGGCGAAGCGGAAGCGATGGCAGCGGGCGGCATCGAGAGTATCCTCATCACATCGCCCGTCGTGACAGCGCAGGGCCTCGACCGGCTGATGGCGCTGAACGCAAAAATCCCGGACCTCATGGTCGTCGCCGATCACCCCGACAATGCGCGCGCGCTCGCGGCAGCCGCATCGGAGGCGAAACGTACACTGAAGGTTCTGGTGGACCTCGATGTCGGCCTTCACCGCACGGGCATCCGCCCCGGCGACGATGCAACGGACCTTGCCGAACTGATCGACGCCGCGGAGTTTCTGGAACTGCGCGGGCTCCAGGCTTACGCAGGTCACCTGATGCACATTCAGGATTTCGCAGAACGGCGCGAGAAATCGTTGGCCGCAATGAAGGTGCTCGGCGAGCAGCGCGACGCGCTGAAAGCAAAGGGCCTTTGCTGCGATATCGTTTCTGGCGGCGGGACGGGCACCTACAACATCGATCCCGAAGCGAAGGTGCTGACCGAGTTGCAGGGCGGCTCCTACATCTTCATGGACAAGCAGTACAACGACGTCGCGCTCGGCAACGGCGCGAGTTTTCCCTTCGAGACCTCGCTCTTCGTGCAGATGTCGGTCGTCTCGAACAACACGAAGAATCTCGCAACGACGGATGCCGGCTTCAAATCCTTCTCGACCGACGCCGAACCGCCGCAGCTTCTTTCCGGCGCGCCGGAAGGGGCGGGCTACTTCTTCTTCGGCGACGAGCAGGGCGGCATCCTGCTGCCCGACGGCGCGCATCTTCCATTAGGCAGTGTACTGACGGCCATGACGCCGCATTGCGACCCGACGGTGAACCTCTACGATTTCTACCACGCCGTGAGGGGCGACCGGCTGGTCGACATCTGGCCGATCGAGGCCCGTGGAAGAAGCGCCTGACGGGTGGGCCGACCGGGGATAAAAGGCCCTGAAAACGGCCGACTGTCATCGAAATGTCATCAAAACGTCACATAGGGTGAAAGAGCCCCTTTCGGGTAGCTGAGGCGCTGCCCGGAGGAGGCGTATCCCCATATTTCTGCGATTTCCCGAAAAAGCACGATAGAGACGAAGAAGGGGCTTGACCGGTCTCGTCCTCATCAGTATTGTGAGTGAATGATCACTTGCAACGAAAAACCTGGCTCCAAAACCCGCGACCGCATCGCCGATGCGTCGCTCCGTCTTTTCGTGTCGCAGGGCATCGCCGAAACGACGACGCGCGACATCGCGAAGGAGGCGGGGATCGCCGAAGGGACGATCTACCGGCACTTCGAAAGCAAGGAGGCGCTGGCGGCGGAAATTTTCATGGAGACCTTCATGCCGCTTTCGCGGGCGCTGGTTCTCCTGGAGGGTGACAGCGGCCCGGTTCTCGACAGGATCGAACGGACGGTCGAACATTTCTACCGGCTCTTCGACGAGGACCCGACACGCTGGGTCTATGTAATGACCTATCAGACGGGACGGCAGCCGAAACTGCCGCCGAACACGCCGACGCCCTATACGCTGATGCTGAAGATGATGAAGGAGGGGACGGCGAGCGGAGAACTCGCCGATGCCGATCCGGACCTTCACACCCAGATCGTGCTGGGCATGATCACGCAGCCCGCCATGGGAATCGTTTACGACGAACTCGACGGACCGCTCGCCCCCCGCGCAGGCGAGGTGATGAAAGCGATCCGCAAGGCTCTTCTTCCCTGACCCGAATTCGAATTGCCGGCGGGAGAGCAAGGATTTCGGCGGCAAAGTAGTGAGTGAGTGTTCACATCAAACTCGAAAAACAGGAGACAGACCATGAGAACGCTTCTTGTTGCCGCAGCTTTTCTTTTCGCCACCACGATGGGGGCGCATGCCGACAGCGGATCGGGCGCGCAAGTCTCGGCCGACTTTTCGGGCGCGGTAGGCGACTCGGTGGCGAAGGGCACGGCGATCGCCGCCGTGTCGGTGGGCGCGCCGGTCGCGCTGGTGGGCATGAGCGCCCACCAGGCGGGCGGCTCGATGATGGCCGCCGGATCGAAAACGATCTGTGATCGGACGAAAGGCTGCCGCAACCTGCCTATCGCGGCCGAAACCGTCGTGGGCACCCCGGCGCCCGACAAGGCGCTGAAGGCGCGCCTCAAGGAAGAGGAGCTCTGAGCCATGATGAAGCGCATTCTTTTCGCCTGCGGCCTGATGCTCCTCGGCCTCGCCGACTACACGCATGTCGGCATCTGGGTCTATTCCGAAATGACCGCCGCCGATGGGCGCAAGGTGAACGGCTATGCCGTCTACAATCTCTACCAGATGGCGGGCGACGAAGGCCGCAGCGAGCTGAAGCAGGATTTTCCCGCCGAGTTCTTCGCCTCGGTCTTCGACCTGAAGACGGGCATCGTGATCCCGACGCCGGAAGTGCAGGCGGAAATACTCCGGGTACTGAATTCGAAGACCTACGAAAAGCTACACGTGCCGGCTTACTCGGTTGTCGCCAACCCCTATGACTGGCAATACCAGAACTGCACCAACTTCGTCATGAACGTGCTGGTCGCGGCGATCTACGGCACGGACGACCGGGCGGAAATCACGCAGCACCTGCGCGCGCATTACGAGCCGCAGACGGTGAAGCTCTCGGGCATCACCCGGGCCGTGGGCTCGATCTTCGTGGACGGCTTTGCCACCGCCGACCACAAGGGCGGACCGCTGAAGACCTCGACCTTCGACTCGATTGCCCGCTTCCTCGCGACCTACGGCATGGCGCAAGCCGTGCTGGAAGTGACGGAAGAGGGCGTCGTGGAGAAACAAGTCGCGCTCTGACGGAAACAGGCGAAGAGACTGCGCAAGGCCCGGCCGGAAACGTCCGGGCCTTTTCGTGTCGTTCCCGCGCCCTCGCCCCTTCCTTCCACCCTCCCCTTGAGGGAGGGTCAAACGGCTGCAAGCCGTTTGGGGCGGGGGCGCTGAAGGAGCTTCGGGCTTTGCCGGTAGCTGGCTGGTTGAGGCGGCGCCGCGACCCCGCCCCATAAAATTCTTCGCGTACCGCTCGAATTTTCTGACCCTCCCTCAAGGGGAGGGTGGGAAGAGGGGAATGTATTCTTTGCCATCGATCGACCTTCCTTCCACCCTCCCTCAAGGGGAGGGTGGGAAGAGGTTTCAGTCGATGGGCGGAAGTTCGTAGCGCGCCTTTCTCAGCTCGTGCCAGATCGTCTCGATAATTTCATCTGTCTTGAGCAGGACATCATTGTTCCAGAACCGAAGGACGTCGTAGCCGACGGTATTCAGCCATGCCGTTCGGCGGCCGTCGCGAACAAGTCCCGTGCGCCAATTGTGTTGACCGCCATCGGCCTCGACCACGAGTTGCCGTTCGAGACAGACAAAGTCTGCGACATAGATACCAATGCGATGCTGCCGTCTAAAATGGAAGCCCAGAGCGTTTCCGCGCAATCGGCTCCACAACCGCCGCTCGGCGTCGGTCATGCTCTTTCTCAAATGGCGCGTCTGCGTATCCCCCATAGCGCGACCTTATCACGGCCCTCTCTTTTCACCCTCCCCTTGAGGGAGGGTCAAACGGCTGCAAGCCGTTTGGGGCGGGGGCGCTGAAGGAGCTTCGGGCTTTGCCGGTAGCTGGCTGGTTGAGGCGGCGCCGCGACCCCGCCCCATAAAATTCTT
>JACIYQ010000067.1 GCA_014359855.1 Parvibaculum sp. | reverse complement strand
AATTCGGAGCCGATCAGGACATCCGGGTGATCCAGTAAACCCGATTTCGCGGTTCCGAGTCCCGAGTGCTGGCGAACAGGCGTTTCGCTCGCAAAATCAAAAGCTTGAACCAGCCCCGAAAAATTTAAACCGGACAGCAGTGGCATAAAGCGGGCCATGACGAAAAAGGGGCTGAGGTTTCATATCGCGATTACGCTTTTATCACCTGCCCGCGCTAGACTCGCTTCCATGAGACAGAACAACTGGACATGGGCCGCCCTGGTCCTTCTCGGCGCCGCGGCGCTGCTGCTGCTCCTGCTGAACCGCTTTCCGGGCGCGCTGGACGGCGAGAACGCGCAGATGCGCTTCGTCTACGGCGTACTCCTGCTGACGCTGGTCGGCTCCGGCGTTGTGATGGGGTGGCGGAAACGGGCGGGCGTGGCGCTGAAACAGGCGCTGGCCTGGATCGCAATCGGGCTCGTCCTCGTGATCGGCTATTCCTACCGCGACGTCTTTTCGGACATCGGCAACCGGCTGCGTTCCGAAGCCGCTCCTTCCGTCCCGGTGACGGGCGAACCGGGCACGGCCTATCTGTCGCGCGACACGACGGGGCATTTCCATGCGGACGCTCTCGTCAACGGGACGCATGTGCGCTTCATGGTGGATACGGGCGCGAGCGACGTGGCGCTGAGCGCCGCGGATGCGCGCCGTATCGGCATCGACTTTTCCAGGCTCAGCTACACCATCCCCTATCAGACGGCGAACGGCGTCATCCATGCCGCGCGGGTCAGGCTCGACGAGGTGACGGTGGGCGGGATCACGCTGCGCGATGTCGATGCCTCGGTGTCGCAGGGCGGGCTCGACAGCTCGCTGCTCGGCATGAGCTTTCTCGGGCGGCTCGGTTCCGTCGAGGTCAGGGGCGAGCGGCTGGTGCTGCGCTACTAGACACACACCGCCATTCTCCCGCCTCATTCAGGATTTCTATAGCGGATCGGACTTGTCATCCGTTCACGCTGAAATTTCGCTATAACAAATCATCGAGACCACCCCGCCCTCCCCGGAGATAACATGACGCTGAAGCCGCGTACCGACCTGAAGCCCAATACGCCTGAATTCGAGAACCTGCCGCTCGTCTCGCCCAACGGGTTCCGCGAATATGACGCGCGCTGGCTGTTCGAGAAGGAGATCAACCTCGTCGGCGTGCAGGCGCTGGGGCTGGGGCTCGGCACGGCGATCCACGAATTCGGTGTGCGGCCTGCAATCGCGGTCGGTCACGACTTCCGCTCCTATTCCGCCTCGATCAAGCAGGCGCTGATCATCGGCCTGATGGAAGCGGGCTGCGAGGTGCACGATATCGGCCTCGCGCTTTCGCCCGTCGCCTATTTCGCGCAGTTCGCGCTCGACGTGCCCTGCGTTGCCATGGTGACGGCGAGCCACAACGAGAACGGCTGGACCGGCGTGAAGATGGGCGCGCAACGGCCGCTGACTTTCGGGCCGGACGAAATGGGGCGCCTCAAAGAGATCGTGCTCGGCGGCGAAGGCAAGGCGCGCGACGGCGGACGCTATATCCGCGTGGGCGGCATGGCGGAGCGCTATATCGCCGACCTCACCGGCCGGCCGAAAATCAAACGCAAGCTGCGCGTGGTCGCGGCCTGCGGCAACGGCACGGCGGGCGCCTTCGCGCCGAAGGTTCTCGAAGGCATCGGCGTGGAGGTGATCCCGCTCGATTGCGAGCTCGACTGGACCTTCCCGCGATATAATCCGAACCCGGAAGACATGGAGATGCTCCATGCGCTGCGCGACAAGGTGCTGGAAACAGGCGCCGATGTGGGCCTCGGCTTCGATGGCGACGGCGACCGCTGCGGCGTGGTGGACGATACGGGCGAGGAAATCTTCGCCGACAAGGTGGGCGTGATGCTGGCGCGGGATTTATCCTCACGGCACGCGAATGCGCAATTCGTGGTGGACGTGAAATCGACCGGGCTCTTCCTCACCGATCCCGTGCTGATCGCGAACGGCGCGAAGACCGACTACTGGAAAACCGGACACTCCTATATCAAGCGGCGCGCGCATGAACTGAATGCGCTGGTCGGCTTCGAGAAGTCCGGCCACTACTTCTTCAATCCGCCGATCGGGCGCGGCTATGACGACGGGCTCGTCTCGGCCATTGCGATCTGCGACATGCTGGACCGCAGCCCGGACAAGAAGATGTCGGAACTGCGCGAGGCGCTGCCCAAGACATGGGGCTCGCCCACCATGTCGCCCTATTGCCCGGACGAGAAGAAGTATGAAGTCGTGGAGCGGATGGTGAGGCTTTTCAAGGAAATGGAGACGAAGGGCGAGACGCTTATCGGCCAGAAGATCCGCGACATCGTGACGGTGAACGGCGTGCGCGTGACGGTGGCAGACGGGACATGGGGGCTCGTGCGCGCATCATCGAACAAACCGGGGCTCGTGGTCGTGGTCGAAAGCCCGGCATCGGAAGCGAACATGCGGGCCATGTTCGCGGAAGTGGACAAGCACCTTTCGGCGCAGCCCGAAGTAGGCGAGTATGATCAGAAGATTTGAGAGGGCTGCCGCTCAAACTTTCCGGATCGGTCCGGGGTACTGCGCCACAAGGGGGTCGGCCGTCAGCAGCATGATGCCCTCCTCCAGCGCCTGCGCGACCAGCATCCGGTCGAAGGGATCCTTGTGAAGCGGCGGCAAATCGCCCGCCGCAAGCGCATGACCGCTTGCGATCGGCAATTCCTCATACCCGTTGTCAATGAGGCCACGGTGCAGGAGACGCGGATCGGCCTGGAAATCATCCCGCCCCAGCGAACGCTTAATGGCGATTTCCCACAGGTTCGCCGGGCTGAAGAGAAGAAGGTTCTCCGTGTCCTCGATGAGCTTGCGCGCTGTGCGCGGCAGCTTCCCCGGCAGACCGGCCGCCCAGAGAAGAATATGCGTATCGAGAAGAAGCTTCACGCGTCCTCCCCGAACATCGCCTCGATCTCGGCCCTTCCCATCTTGTCGAAATCGGCCGGGACCTTGAGCGCGCCCGCCAGAAACCCGGTGCGGCGCACCTCGCCCGGCACAGGCGCCTCAAGCGCCGTCACCTTGACGAGCGGCTTTCCCGCTTTCGCGATGATGAAGCTCTCACCTTTCGCCGCCTTTTCGATCAGGCGGGAAAGGTGCGTCTTCGCTTCATGGATATTGAAGGTACGCATCGCCTACATCCAAATTAGTTTAGTTTATTGAACTTAGTTTAATTGGACATGGATTTCAAGTCCGGCTTTCGCCTGGGCCGGAAGAAGGCTTTACTCCCCTGCCCTCCCATTGCCGAAACCGGAAACGATGGAAACGCCCAACGAAAAACTGATCGACGCCGTCGATGCGCTGCTGCCCGCGCTGTTGCAGGGAATGGATGCCGTGTCGTTCATTGCGCGGCATATGCATCCGCCGCTTCTGGCGAACCTTGTCGAGCAGATGGAGCCGGTGGCGGCGAAGCTGAAGGCCTCGCGGACGGCGTTCGACGCCGTGCAATGGCCGGAGCATCTGTGCGCGTTTGGCGACCATGTGCGCGCGGCGGCGGACGAGACCGAAGCGACATTCGAGGGGTTGCGCGCGGCGGCGGCGGACGGGACGGCGCCGGGCGGTCCGGTCTTCGCGGCCTATCGCGCGATGCGGCACGGGCCGCGCGCGATGGAAGCACTCTACCCGGTGAGCGCGATGCTGCCGCCGGTAAGCCGCTTCTTCCTCGAGGATGGCGCGCAGAACGACGCGGCGCTCATCGAGCGTCTCGCGGAGGGCGTGGCGAGAGACGGAACCGGCATCCATCATTTCGGCAACGAGAAGGGACAGCGCGGCGGCTTCTCGCTCTATGTGCCGGAGACATACGATTCCGGCCGCCCTCACCCGCTGATCGTCGCCTGCCATGGCGGCAGCGGGCACGGGCGCGGTTTTCTGTGGACATGGCTCAGGGCGGCGCGCTCTCGCGGCGCGATCCTGATGAGCCCGACATCGCTCGATGCGACATGGTCTCTCATGGAGCCGGAGCAGGACCGGGTCTCGCTTGCGCGGATGATGGCGCATGCGGGCGAGCGCTGGAACATCGACGCCGGCCGCATCTTGCTCACCGGCATGAGCGATGGCGGCACCTTCACCTATCTTGCGGGGCTGGCAGGCGGGCCCTTCACGCATCTCGCGCCTGTCTCATCCGCGTGGCATCCGATGCTTCTCGGCATGGCGGACCCGGCACGGCTTCAGGGCCTTCCCGTCTATATCACGCATGGCGCGCTCGACTGGATGTTTGCCGCCGGCATGGCGCGGCTCGCCCATTCGGAGCTTTCGGCGGCGGGCGCGAATGTGACTTATCGTGAGATCGCCGATCTCTCCCACACCTATCCGGCGGAAGAAAACGCCCGCATCATGGACTGGTTTCTCGGCTGAGGATCAGCCGAAGAAGAGCCGGTAGAACATCTGGACCGAGGTGAGCGCGAGGAAGGCCGCGAAGGCGCGGATGAGCGCCTTGTGGCTGATCGCATGCGCGATGGCGGCACCCCAGGGTGCGGCAAGCACCGAGAGCGGCGCGATGAGCGCGATCCCGATCAGGTTCACGTAACCGAAGCTGAAAGGCGGAAGCAGCGGATCGTTCCAGCCCGCAAGCACAAAGCCGATGACGGCGGGAACGGCGATCAGCACGCCGAGGCCCGAGGAGGTCGCGACGGCTTCGCGCGGGTTCTTGCCGTAGAGCGTCATGAAGCTGACCGCGAAGGTGCCGCCGCCGATACCCATGAGCGCGGAGAGCGTGCCGATGACGCCGGCAACGGAATATTGCACGGGCCTGCCCGGCAATTGCGTGCCGAGGCGCCAGCTCTCCTTGCCGAAGGCGAGATTGGCGGCGACGAGAAGCGCGATGGAGGCAAAGACGCCGGTCAGGGCATCGCCGCTCACATAGGCCGCGATGAATGTTCCGGCCGCAACGCCCAGCAGAATGGGGAACGCCCAGCTTCTCAGCATCGGCCAGTCGACCGCGCCTTTCTTCGCATGGGCGCGAACGGAGCGGATCGAAGTCAGCACGATGGTGCCGAGCGAGGTGCCGACCGCAAGATGCATGCGCACGGCCTCGTCGATGCCGAGCAGCGTGAAGACGTGATAGAGGACCGGCACGATGACGATGCCGCCGCCGACGCCGAGAAGGCCCGCGAGGACGCCCGCGACAAGACCGGTGACGATGAGCCCCGCCGCGAAAGGCGCAAGTTCCATGAGCGACATGGCTTCGATGTTCATGCGCCGGTTCTTTATCTATTGAGCCGCGGCGAGCGCCGGGTCTTTTCTGGATTCGGGGGCAGGTCCGGATCGCGAGACCATGTCCATGGCTTCGCGGATGACATTTTCGTTTGCGCCGGGGCGCGGCGCGTTCTCGGAGATGTGGCGGCGGAAGGCGCGCGCGCCGGGGCATCCCTGAAAGAGGCCCAGTATATGCCGTGTCATGGCATGGAGATGTGTTCCATGCGCCAATTCTCTTTGCACATAAGGCAGAAAGGTTTCAAGGACCTCATGCCGGGAGAGCGACGGACTGTCGTCGCCGTAGAAACGCGCATCCACCCCGGCCAGGAGGTAGGGGTTCTGGTAGGCGGCACGGCCGAGCATGACGCCATCGACATGAGCGAGATGCGCTTGTGCCTCGTCGAGCGACGCGATGCCGCCATTGATGAAGATTTCCGTGTCGGGCATCGCCTCTTTCAGCCGGTAGACCAGCGGATAGTCGAGCGGCGGCACGTCGCGGTTTTCCTTCGGCGACAGACCTTCGAGCCAGGCCTTGCG
>JACIYQ010000066.1 GCA_014359855.1 Parvibaculum sp. | reverse complement strand
AAATCCCAATAAGTTCGCGGATGTTGTCTCGTGCTGGCCTCTGACGGACACGCGCGGCTTTATTCAGGTTTGCCGCCCTTGTGTCAACTAAAATCCCGGCTCCCGAAAGCGTGAACACCCCCGCAGCGTGCCTCGAGCCATTTCTGCGGCAAGGCATACTGTTCGGGGGCGTTTGCAAGAGCCCGGATGGCACAATATAAGCGCCTCCATGAGCAGGCGCAAGCAACCGAAACAGTTCCAGAACAAAAGCCCCTCCACGGCCGCGCCGGGAGAGGGAAACTTTCGCCATAAACATGGATCGCGTGGACCGCGCGGCGGCGGCCAGCCCGGCAATGACGCCTATCTATATGGTTTTCATGCTGTTTTGGCCGCGCTCGCCAACCCTCACCGGCTCGCCGAGCGTCTGATCCTGACCCGCAACGCCGAAGCCGACCTCGCCCGCCAGGGAGTGGATCTCAGCGGCCTTAGGCCCGAGATCAGGGAGATGGACGACATCGCCGCCCTCCTTCCCCCCGGTGCGGTCCACCAGGGAATCGCACTCCGAACCTCCCCCCTGCCCGACCTCGATGTCACGGAGGCCTGCGAGGGCACCGGCCGGGTGATCGTGCTCGATCAGGTCACCGACCCGCATAATTTCGGAGCGATTCTCCGCTCGGCTGCTGTTTTCGGAGCAGGAGCCCTCGTCACCACCGACCGGAACAGCCCCCCGCTCGGCGGCGTCCTCGCCAAGGCGGCCTCGGGCGGGCTCGAACGGGTCCGTATCGCCAAGGTGACGAATCTCGTCAGGGCCATCGAGGAACTGAAGAATCTGGGCTTCGAGGTGATCGGGCTCGACGGCGATGGCGAGATGTCGCTCCCGGAGATGAAGCTCTCGCCTCGCGTGGCGCTCGTCCTCGGCGCCGAGGGCGCAGGGCTCCGCCGCCTCACCCGCGAGCATTGCGATCTGCTGGCACGCCTGCCCGCCGCCGGCGAAATGAAGAGCCTCAACGTCTCGAACGCGGCTGCCGTTGCCCTCTACGAACTTTTTCGGCGCGGCTGAGCGGCCGGCTGTGTGCCCGCTTGCCGCCATTGCGCCGCACCACTATGTTGCGCGCCACGGTCGCCCTTGTAGCTCAGTTGGTAGAGCACCTGATTTGTAATCGGAGGGCCTGGGAGTCAAAAGGCGAGTCGGATCATGCGCTTAAAGTCGGCATGATCCGTACAAGTACCGAATAGGCACCGGAATCGGTGCCGTCAGGGCCGGCGTAGCACAGCGGTAGTGCAGCGGTTTTGTAAACCGAAGGTCGGGAGTTCGATCCTCTCCGCCGGCACCATCCCTCCCCGTCGAGGCCGCTAGGGCGGACTCTGGGTTGAGTGGGTTCTTATTTTGTTCTATATTGCTCGGCTGGGGGGCGGGATGTCGGAAGCGCACTACAGGGTCCGGGTCGAAGGCGACCACCTAAAGAAGCTCGCCAGCGCGAAACCCATTCAGGCCGTGGCCGAGCTCATCTGGAACGCCGTGGACGCCGACGCCACGCGGATAGACCTGGAAATCGAGTCCGACGACATCGCCATGCGCTCGGTGACCATCCGGGACAACGGCCACGGTATCCCCCATTCTGACGTCGAGGCTGTTTTCGGGAAGCTCGGCGGCTCATGGAAGGCGCACGGCAACCGGTCCAAGACCAAGGGTCGCATCCTACACGGCAAGGAGGGCAAGGGACGCTTCAAGGCGCTAGCCCTGGGCCGGGTGGCAGATTGGACCGTTCGATACCGGGAGAGCGGCAAGGTACTCGGCTACAAGATCACGGTGCTGCGAGACGACCTCGTGGACGTACGCGTGACCGAACCGAAGGAGGTAGACCTCGCGTTGGGGACCGGCGTGGAGGTGCGGGTCACCGAGCTCGACAGGACCTACCGATCCCTCGATCCTCAATACGCTGTCCAGTCTCTCTCCGAGATATTCGCGCTCTACCTGACCGACTACGCCGACGTAGGGGTCTTCATCGAAGGAGAGCGCCTCGATCCTTCCAAGCTGATCGCCGGCCGCGAGCGATTCGAGCTGTCGCCGATAGTGGATGAAGGCAAGGAGTATCCCGCGGAGGTCGAGGTCATACAGTGGACGTCCGCCTCGGAGCGATGGCTCTTCCTGTGCGGGCCGGAGGGCTTTCCCTTCCATCGCGTCACGCCGAGGTTCCACACGCCGGGCTTCCAGTTCTCCGCCTATCTCAAGTCCTCCTTTATCGGAGCCCTTCAGGAGCGAGGTCTTCTCGACCTCGCCGAGATGAGCGCGCCCTTGCAGGCCGCCTACGACGAGGCCTCCGAGCGCATCAAGGAATACTTCCGCGGCAAAGAGATCGAAGCCGCGCAGTCGGAAATCGAGCAGTGGAAGGCCGAAGAGATATATCCGTACCGATCCGAGCCGGCGACCACGGTCGAGAAGGCCGAGCGACAGGTGTTCGACATCGTCGCCCTGAACGTCAACAAGCACCTCCAGGACTTTTCCGAGCAGAGCAAGCGCACCAAAGCGTTCCAACTGCGAATGCTGAGGCAGGCGATCGAGCGGGGACCTGACGAGCTCCAGCACATCCTCACCGAGGTGCTCGACCTCCCGGAGAGAACGCAGAAAGAGCTCTCGAAGCTCCTAGAGGAGGCCGATCTGGCAAACGTCATCAGCGCGTCGAAGCTGGTGGCTGATCGACTCAAATTCGTACATGGTCTTGAGGCCGTGCTCTTCGACCCCGACAGCAAGAAGCTGCTAAAGGAGCGTAGCCAACTCCACCGCATGATCGCGGAGAACAACACGTGGATATTTGGTGAGGAGTTCGGCCTCACAGTGGACGATCAGTCGCTCAGTGAGGTTCTGCGCAAACATCGCAAGCTCATAGGCGACGACACAGTCATTGACCAGCCTGTGAAGCGGATCGACGGCAAGGTCGGGATTGTCGACCTGATGCTGTCCAGATCAGTGCCGCAAAACCACGCCGACGAGCGGGAGCATCTGGTGGTCGAGCTCAAGAGACCCTCAGTCAAGATCGGTGCCGACGAGATCACGCAGGTCCAGAAATACGCATTCACGGTCGCGGAGGACGAGAGGTTCCGTCACCTAAAGACTCGCTGGAGCTTCTGGGTGCTGTCCAACGACTTGGATTCATATGCCCGCATCCAAACGAGACAGAAGGGCAAGGCCAGGGGTCAGGTCTTCCAGTCCGAGGACGGAGACATCGAGGTCTGGGTGAAGACGTGGGCGGAGGTGATCGCCGAGTGCAAATCCCGGCTGAAGTTCGTGCAGGACCACTTGCAGGCAAACGTCGATAGGGAAAGTTCTCTCCGCTACCTCAAGAAGACGTACGAGAAGTATCTGACGGGGATCGCGGAAGGCAACGAAGAGGACGCCGAGGCAGAGGATCAACAAGTGGAACACGAAGGTGCTTCCGAATGAGCCCGTGTGCCCCAGTAGAAAAAGCCGTGCGGAATGGAATTGCCAGGCTACGTCGGCTCGGGCGGCGTGGTACAAATTGACCATGTCTAGGCTACCGCATCCGATTCCCTATCAAGGCAGCAAGAGAGCTCTCGCTCCGCTGATTGCGCCCTACGTCCCCAGGGACGTAGCCACCTTCTATGAGCCCTTCGCAGGTTCTGCAGCGGTCACGCTGTACGCGGCGAATTTAGGACTGGCTAAGAGGTTCGTCGTTGGCGACAGCTTGGGGCCCATCATCGAGCTCTGGAAGTCGATAGTGGAACGGCCCTCCGATACATCAGCCCGTTATCGGTCCGTTTGGGAAGGACAGAAGGACGGCGATCTCGAATACTTCAACTTGGTGCGGGCAAGATATAACTCTGAGCGTGATCCGGTTGACCTGCTCTACATCATCGCCAGATGCGTCAAGAATGCCGTGCGGTTCAACGCTAAGGGTAACTTCACCCAGTCCGTGGACAAGCGCCGGCTGGGCATGAGGCCGGAGCGCATGAGGGAAGCCATTGACGGCGCCTCTCACCTGCTGCGCGGGAGGGTCGAATTTCGAGTGGGGGACTGGCTGGACACGCTGTCCGATGCCGGGCGCGAAGACTTTGTCTACATGGACCCGCCGTATCTTGGCACGTCGGTCGGTCGCGACAAGCGATATGCGGAGCAGATGGCCCAGGACAGGCTCTGCGATGGCCTTGCCGAACTCAATGCTCGCAGCGTCAGATTGGCGCTGTCTTACGATGGCCAGACGGGAGAGAAGGTATACGGTCCCCCTCTCCCGGACAGCCTCGGCCTTGACCGGCTCCAGCTCCACGCAGGCCGATCCTCGCAGGCGACCCTGCAGGGCCGCGACGACGAGACCATCGAATCCCTCTACCTATCGCCGGGGCTGTCGGACCATGACGGGAGCGTCATACGGAAGCCCAAGGCAATACAGCAAGAGCTCGCCCTCTAGGACTTGGACGCGAGCTCCTTCAGCAGCGCGCCCACCGTGATGCCACGGGCGCTCGCTGACTCCTTCAGGCGGTCGTAGGCGGCCACCTCGCCATCGGACCAGACGACCTCCGCGCGGCGCTCTGGTCTCATCGCGACATGCGTGTAGTCCTCGGGGAAAGCCCAGAAGCAGCCGCGGCAGATGCCCTCGTCCAGCAGCTCGGTCGCGTTCCGGCAGTTCTCGCACGACCACGACTTCGCCCGCTGAGACGAGGCGTCGAGCAGCATGTAGGCGGTCAAGTCGCCCTCATCGAATGCCTCGTCCCCAGCAACCTCGTAGGGGATGCGGTGGTCGATCTGGAGGTATCGCCCGTCAAGACGCTCCCCGGTTATCGTGTTCCGGGAACCATAGTGGGCGAGCATGGCCTCTTTGAACTGTTTCGAAAATGCCGCCCGCCCGCCAATCCGCCCGTTCTTGATCTTGGACGGGTCAGCGAACTTGTAGGCGCCGATCATCCGGCCGGTGCGCTCGCTCTTGACCTTGAATGTATCAAGGGGAACTCCGTTCTCCCTCACATCTCGCGCCGCTCGAGGCGGGTGGTCATAGCCGAGGGCTTGAAGCTCCTCCGTCGTGACCGAGCCGTGCTTCAATATGTGGTCAATTACGGTCCTCGGACGCTTGGCCGTAACCTTTTCACAAAGCTCTATGATTCGAGGGTCAATATTCATGCCTCATGGAGTATTCCATGAGGCAACAGTGTGGCAAGGACAGCGCTACTGCACGCTTGAATTTCTGCTCCGCTTTGTCCCTTCGACGCCGCGCTGGCGCATCCGGCTAGCATACCACCTGACTGACTTCTCGCTGGCAGCAGCCCCGTCGATCTGCCCGTTGACCTCCTCGGCGATGCGCCGATAAGTCCAGTCGGGATGCTCGACAATCAGGCGCTCGGCGAGCTTTCCGATGCCGCGTCCACGGCCCGATGCAGCGGCCCGTGGCGGCTTCGAAGGCTTCGGCGCCGATGTCGGCTTAGTCTCGGTCGGCGAAGGTATCTGCGGCCACCGGAACGCACCCGGATCGAGCTTGTACTTGGCGACCAGCTCCTTTGCCTTCGCGATCGCGGCGGCTGCCTCGCCCGGCGTGCAGCCGTTGGCCTCGGTCTTGTCCAGCAGCGCCGCGACGCGCCGCTTCACCAGCGGCAACTCCCTCGCACTCGGCTTCTTCACGGTCCTGTCTCCCAGCGGCGGGGTGCCGCGGGACCATGCTGTCGCGGATGAGGGCATCCGCGAGCCGGGCCGGAAGGGAAAATCTTCACGGCTCGATGGCGCGGGCGCGGTCCTCGTCGGAGACGCCGGTCGCCAGCAGCTCGGCAGATACCCGCTTGAGGAATTGCTTGTGCCGGCTGTCCGGCGCGAAGGAGGCAGCCAGCATGTGGTCGCCGATCACATGAAAGGCGTCTTCGCCGTAGTGCTGGCGATAGCGAGAGGCTGCACGCCTTACGTCAGCGTCGGACGGCTCCCGCCTGCGATCGAACCGCTCGGCAATCAGGATCAGGACTCCGCCGACGATCGCCGCCCCGTACCAGGTGGCGATGCCCGCATAAATCCAGGTCATGGCGACGGAAAGGAAGTCCACGGGCGTCCACCGGCTCGGTTCGGCCTGTAGATTATCGTCTACATTCAAGCTTGCGAACTGAAAATGTGACGCTGAGTCCGTGGACGTTCAGCCTGCATTTCGGCGCCATGGGGGCATGGCGGACTACGCTAAAATCCTGGCGACGAACGTAAAGGCGAGGCGCAAAGAGCTTAAACTCTCGCAGGAGAAGCTTGCCTTGGAGTCGAAGATCGACAGGACCTACATCAGCGGAATCGAGAGGGCCCTGCGCAATCCGTCTCTGGACTTGCTCGTCAGGCTCGCCAAGCGCCTCAAGACGACGCCCGGCAAGCTGCTCACGCCGCCGGACTGATCCGGCTCAGGGCGTCGAGGTCTTCCTTCCAGATGCAGCTTCGGCCGTAACTCCCGTCAGGCATCGGCCGATAGCCGAGGATGATGAGGAGTCCCACGGTCTCCCACTCGGCGTCGTTGGTGAAGGCGTAAGCCTCCTGGAAGTCGGGAATCTCCTTGTCGCGACAAGGGCACCGCGAATAGGCGTCGAACAGGTGCTGCGGCATGACGAGCAGCTTGTACGCCTCGAACACGCCGACCGCCGCCTTGCCGGCGAGACGCGCCATGCAAAACTTCGAGAACGCCTTGCCGGGACGCATCTCGTCGGGCCAGGCATCCGAGTGCAACGGGCCGTCGCTGCGGGGAAGCGGCAGCAGGCCGAGGGCTTCGGCTTCCAGACTCATGGCCGGCCCTCACAACGAATGGATGGTGTTGGGCCAGACCGTCTGACCGGCGCCGCCGAGCGGCGGATGGCCACGAACCACGAAGTTCGGAGCGGACGTGAGGTCCACGACGGCGAACCCGGCAAGGTCACCGGGATTGGCGCCGATGTGCGCCTCGGCGGCGGCGCGGGCAGCGTCGGCATCTCCGGCAGTCACGATGATCGTGTTGCAGCGGTCGGCGCGGCGCTTGTTCTCGGCATCGGCGAATACGCAATAGATGGTCATGGTCAATTCTCCTCTTGTTCGGCGAAGGCATCGAGGTCGGCCCCGATGGCCGCCTGCTCGCGGCGCATGATCGCCGCCTGTATGGTTCGGACGGAACTCGGCTTGCCGGTCTCGAACGCCGTGTCGGCGTGAGCGGCTTCCTCAGCCAGGCGCTCGACTTCCATGATTGCGGCTGTGATGTCGCGGTGATCCGCGCCGACGAGCGCGTCGGCCAGTGCGTGCGGGCTGAAAGGCCGGTCGCCCGGATCGAGTCGATTGACGCGGGAAATCAGTGCGGCGCCCATCTCCTTGTCGCCGGTGGAAGCGGCAAGCGCCGCAAGGCTGGCAAGTTCGGTCGGGCCGGAATGTTCTATCTGCTGCAAAAGGCGGCTGCGCCTCTCGGAGCCAAGCCCCTCCCGCACCAACATCTGCATGGGACTCTGAAAATGCTGCTTGGCACGGGCCGCCACGTTCGCGATGACGCCGGCCTCGCGCACATGCGCGGTGCGGATTTCGACGCTCTCGCGCTTCAACTGCCCGCGAAAAGTCGAGAGAGCGCGGTTGACGATGACCGCCCGCTGCGGGGAAGGAACATCGGCCAAGGCGCGCTCCGTATCGGTACGGCGCTGCGCTACCCTGGCCGATAAGTTGTCGAGTAGCCGGACCTGCCGCTCGCGATTGTCTCTCGCCCGCGTCAGCGCCAGCTTCAAATCCGTCACGGATACCCAGCCGGCCCCGATAGTGGGCACATTCTTTTTCGTCGCCATGATCTTTCTCCCGTTCCTCGGCATCGCGCTTCGGCGGAGATGATCTGGCGCGGCCCCAGGGCCGACCGTCTCGTCCCGCCATCGCGGACGGGCGCGCCCATCGGTGCGCCCTGACCGGATCAGAATGTCTGAAAGCGAAGGCGCGTCGGACCATTGTTCGTCCGACACGCCTCGTTGCTCACGCCGCTTTGCCGAGCAGCTTCTTCGCCCAGTTCTTCCGGTAAGGATCAGTCAGGATCGACGAGACCACGTCGAGCGGCACATGGCCCGGCCCCGTCGCCATCTGCATCCTGCGCATGGCCTCGACCGCAATCGCAGCATCACGCGCAATCTCAGGAGAGAACTCGCGAGCGAACCTCTCCACATCCTTTATGCGAGCGCGGATCGCGTAGGACCTGCCCTTGCTGTTGCTCATGGCCCGTCCTCCTACGCCGCCTTCGGCAGAGCTTCGGCGACAGCCGCGGCGATCCGCGCGTCAATGGCAGCCTCGCGCGTGGCCTTCGCCTTCGCAGCCCGCATCGTGTTGCGCTCCGAACGCTCGCGCTGCTTACGCTCGGACTCCGTATCGATGGGGAACGTCATGCCGTAAGCTTCTTCGACCCAAAGCGGCACGAAATCCGTCAGCACTTCGTGCGCGAGCGCCATGAGCAACGACGACATCCCGACGCGTCGGTCGAACGCCTCCATGTTGGCGATGATAGCGCCGGCAATCATCGCGTCCTCCATGCTCACGTCGTAGCTGGTCAGATTGGTGACCTCGCCATTCATCGCACGAAGCGCACGGTCGATATGCTCATCGGTGACCGCAACCTTCGGCAGTCCGGTCCAAAACTCGCTATTCTTGGCCATATTCATTCTCCTATGCTTGTGCGCCTACCCAGTGCAGGCACGCGAGGAGAGACTGGCCGAAGCGAATGCTGGTGAAAACTTCTATTCGCTGGAAGTGAACCCTCTAATGGTTCATTATTGACTACATGACGAGACACCCAGATGGCTACCACGGGCAAGGAGGCAAGCTCTATAAGCGCAAGAGCACGCTGATGATCGAGCACGCGCGAAAGCTCATCGCCGAGGGCAAGCCAGTCACCCACGCTGCGATCATGACAATGCTCAACCGGGAGCGGCCGAGGCACCGCACCTTTCCGACCGAGATCAGCAGAGCGTTGAAGTCGATCCCTAAAGAGCACCGGCCGCGCCAAGGATTCAACGTGAAGGTCGAAGGCACGATTTATCCGAGCGTGCGCGCGGCGGCGCGGGCAAAAGGTGTCTCGATGGAGACGGTGCGCAAACGCATCGCCAATCCGAACTATCCAAAGTGGAAGCGGCGCGACTGACCTCACTCACCCATGTTAGCGCGGTGCGGCGCCTGGTGCTCGGAGGCCATCGCACACCAGAGGTCATCCGGAATCTGCCGAAGCGACCAGAACAGCGCGCCAGTCGGCGCACCGTAGAGCGCGACGAGAGTGGCGCCGCCGCCTGCCGCTTCGACCGCCCTCGGCGCGGTCTCTGTGAGCCTGAGCGCGAGCGAGTCCACCGCGAGCAGGTCGCGCAGCATCCCGCGCGCGACACTATCGGATGACGAGGAGCGCATCGTCGGCCCTCAAGTCGGTCTCGCAGGCGATGTAGGCGCCGAGCGCGGAGACGAGCGCGGCGCGCTCCTGCGGCGCCATGCGCGCGATCACCCGCGCATCGAGCCCGAGAGGCCCATCCGTCTGCGGCCGGTCAGGCGCGGTCGGATCGAAGGCCGGCGCGCGATCGACGAACCGGAATTTCAACAAGACCTCGGTCAGCCTGTCGCTCGGTGCCTCGGTATCCATCGACCTTTCGAAGGCGTGGCCCAACACGACATCGAACGCGCACTGCATCGCCTGATCGTAGCGGAGGCCGAACTCCGGATCGCGCTTACGGTGATCGAAGATCGTCGCGGCGGAAATCCCTGTCGCTTTCGCGGCCACCTTCGGCGATCCGGTCTTGGCGACAATGTCGAGCACACGCTCCTCGACAGCCGGCGACCACTTACGATCCATCGAGGGACGACGCACCTCACGCGCCTCAAGCGCACGGCTGACGGATTGACTGGTCATGACTCGTTGCCTCGCATCTCTCATGCAAGAGAATGCGGCTTGCGGAGTGCGCGGGACGCCAGCGATTGCCGTGGTCGCGCCGCGATCCCACGCCAGCATCGTCATCATCGGGGATGACCGACATGACACTGATCTACAGGAACGGCGGCGGCGAAATCTGGACGGCTGCGGAGGCATGGGGTTTCGACTACTACGTCTACGGCGTGACGCGCTCTGGCGATCCGAAAGTCTGCCCGTCCGAGGGCATGGCCTATGAGGTCGCGGCGAGCGCGCTGTGACGACGATGCAGTTTGCGGAGTTTACGGGACCGTGCGTGTGGCCTCGCATATTTTTCGAGGTCGGTGACTGCCGGCACGGTTTCAAAATGGGAGGCCGCTGTCCCGGCGGCGGACACAAGACGCCGGCCACCTTGCAACGGGAAGTGAGTTGTCCGCCGCCATCGCGCTTGCCGAGTGACGCCGAACCTCAAAGGTGCAAACCCGGTGCCTGGTCCGGTGCTTCGAAGGCTGTCTCCGACCATGCCCTTGATCGGACTCACCTTTGGGACGCAGAGCATCCGATCGTAACTTCAATGCTCTGCCTTCCCGGCCTCCTGCCGGTCCCTTCCTTCCACCATGCTTGATTGGCTGCCACGCGCACGCGCGCGAGGCTCACGGAGCACGCGTGCCGTGTGTGCTCACTATTCCAAGTGTCGGAACCGTCCGTGAAGCGCCAGGAGCAATCTGCTGATCCGATTGTCTTTTGTCGGTTTTGACAGTTTTGACAGATCGGAAAACGATAAAGAATATCTTTGGCTTCAAGGCAGGGCCGCAGGCTCGTGGTTTCATACGCGCTAAGCGCGGCGGCGACCGGACGCGAAGCGACAGCGTCAAAAGCGTCAGGACCGGCTAGCGTCGGTCCCGTCTGTGATGCCTTACTCGCCGTCCCAATCCAGCTCGCCGCCGACATGCCGCTCGAAGGCAAGCCTCGCTTCGTGGAGCCTCGGCACGCGCCAGACGCGCTCGCCGCGTCGGTCTCTGGCCTGGACATCGACGCCGACCGATCGCAGGAAGCGCGCCATCGCCGTCGTGGTGAAGGGACCGTGCCGGCCCATGCTCCTGGCCATCGCTTCGAGGCGCGCGAGCTCGTCCTCCTTGTCGTGGCTGCCGATATCCACATGGCCGTCCCGCCAGCGATCCTCGGCGTGGCTCAATCCGATCTCGCCGGCTTCGAGCGTCCGATACCACCAGAACGACATGGGATCGCGCCGGAACGCCTGGACCTTCTGATCGGTGAGCGCCGAAGTCCTCGGAATGTGCGAGCGCGGGTGCCAGCCGCGAAGGTCGATCGCCATGAGGTCGTGCAGTATGGCGCTCAGGCCGCCGTTTCGCGTCTCCGCATTCAGCTCGTCGAAGAACCCATCGGGCAGAGCGCGCCGCGCCTCGCTGCTGGCCTCAAAGGCCGCAAAGCGCCGCTCGTCGGCCGAAGCCGGCACGATCCAGTCCTCGTTCGAGAGGATGATCGGATGCAGCATGTTCGGTCCCGAGACGATCGGCCGGCCCTTCGGCTCGAAGCTGAGGATCGGCTCGGTGATGAGGTTCTTGAGCGCGCCTTCCGCCTTCTTGTCGCCGGCCCAGAACCCCTCATCGACCACCAGCAGGATGCAGTCCATCAAGTGCTCGTTGAAGCGTCCGACGAAGTGCTCGGGCTGGGCCACCTGCTTGCCGTGCAGACCGGCGATGTCGCGCAGGGCGCGGGCGAACGTGCCCTTGCCGACGCCCTTCGCACCCTTGAACACGAGCGCGACCTCGGCCGGCACATGCGGCTTCTGCACCATGAAGGCCGCCCACCTGACGACGTAGTCGAACGACGCCTCGTCGCCGCCGCAGAGCACGTCCCTGACCATCTGCTTCATCAGCGACCAGTCGCCGACCTTCGGCTTCACGGCCCAGCCGCGCCAGAGGTTATAGTAGCGCATGTCGTGTCTGCGGTTGGGCGCGGGATCGAACACGACGCCGTCGTACTGGCGCCGCATCGGATGCTTGACCCACCACGAGCCGAGCGGCCGCACGCTGCCGTCGTCGAGAGTCACGGTGCGGCTGTCGAGATGGTTCTTGACGGCATGGTCGGAGAACCACTCGACCTCGACATGGCCGAGCGTCGGATGGCACCGCTCGCGGCCCACCAGATACTTGCCGCCGTGTAGGACCGTGAAGTGGCCGCGGTTGATCTCCGCAAGCGCGATGTCGGCAGGCGACAGCGGTATTTCCGGCGTGTCGGGGAAATCCTCCTCGGCAGGCGAACGCAGGACCTCCTCGATGAACGCGCCGTGGCCTGCATCGGAAAGCGCCTTGAGCAAGGTGCCGAGCTTCACGCCGGTCGGCCTGGCATGAAGCGAGTTCCACTTGTCGCGGATCACCGCCTCATCATCGGCGTAGTCGGGATCGCCAAGCGACCACGCCACGAACTCGTCCACGCCTTCGCCGTTGGTGCCGAAGTGCGCCGACATCATGATCTTGAGCCAGTCGTCGTACAGTCCGTTGTAGGCGAGCACATTCAGCCCCGTGAGAAGCTCCTCCAACTGCTCCGGCGTGATCTCACCAGGATCGTCGCCCGATGCAACAACGGCCGGCTTCCGGAGTGCATCCAGGAGCGCCGTGGTCACCTCGGGCGCCTCCGAGAGCGACAGAGCAAGCACGTCGTCATCAAGCGCGTATAGCCGTCCGGTTTCGGGATGGATCGATCCGGCCGCGACCGCCTGACCGCCCTTCGACTTGAAGTCGATACCCTTGTAGGATGCGAGCTTGCCCACAATCTCGATGTCCGCAGGCTTACGGTAGTAGAAGTGGAAGCCGCCGCCTCCGGTCTTTACGAACGGCGCATCGGGCAGAGCGAAGTCCGCCTTGAGCCTCACGAAAGGATCGTCGGCGCCGCCGAAATTGCGGGGATCGACATCGACCACGAGGTCGGTGTCTCGCAAACGAACACCGACGTTGCCACCATCGGCCATGTGCGAGACAGACTCCTCCGCCGTCATCGGCATCTCGGTCGTCCAGCCCTTGTGCAGAGGATTTTTACCAATCCTCTTTCCACCGAAGCCGACCGCGTCCTTGTCGTGCAGCGGGATCAACTCGTGTCTCGCCGCATGGTGAGCGGAGAGAAGCCTGTGGTCCGTGAACGACGGCGTTTCGGCCGTCGCCGCTTCGGCACTCTGATGAGCGTCGGCATCGAACCCGGCTTCTTTCTCCCGAGCACTTGCGGGCGCATCGATCTCCGCGATGCGCCCGTTCTCGTTTTCGATAAGACCACTCATCGGTTGGCCTCCCCACGAATGAACGCGTCGAGGTCCGAGGTGTGATAGCGAACCGACTTGTTGTTGATGAGATGATAGCGCGGCCCTTCGCCTCGCGTGCGCCAGGTCTTCAGCGTTCCCGGCTCGCAGCCGATATAGGCAGCGGCCGACTCCGTGTCGTGCCAGGGAGAGCGGCTGTGGGCATCGAGGACGCGACGCAGCGCGTCCTCGACAAGATCGATCGTGATGTCCGTCATGGGACACACCTCCAGTAAGCATCGGCGCGCGAAGACGCCGGCGAGATTGATGGGAATGTGTGACCGGCTCTCTCGCTTGCTTGCTCACTGGATGGGGTCGGCCCAGTCACCTGCCGATGCGCGAAGCCTTCAGAAGGCGTCCCCGTCGCGCGCACGGCAACCAAGGCGGAAAACCGCCCCGGTTGCAATACTCATTTTCGAGCGGCCATGACCTTCGTCTCAAGCGCCTGGGCATAAGGCCGCAGGTGCTCGACGAGATGCTCGGCATGGACGTATCCGCCCGACGCGCCGGGCAGCTTCTGCCCGAGCAACAAGGCGCTCTCGGCGTAGGGCACGCCGGCCGCGATGAACATGGTGCGGGCAAGGTGCCGGTATTCGTGCGGGCTCTGCAAGTCCCGTCGCGGCTCCTTCGGCTCCTCGACCCTGCCGCTCCCGCTGGTCGGCGACGGCCACAGCCACTCGCTGTTCAGAGGCGCGTCCGTCTCAAGCCGAGCCTTCAGCATGTCCCTGAGGTAAGTCCCCATCGGAAACATCATCGCCTGGTCGCTGGTCTTCATGTGCTTGAAGACGATCACGCCCCGCTCGAAGTCCACGTCCTCCCGGCGTACCTGCAGGAGCGACGAGCGCCGCGCGCCGGTCAGCATGAAGGCGCGGTGCAGGTCGCGCCGGATCGGGCTCAGCGTCTCGGTCGCAGCCCACCAAGCGGCAAGGTCGATCGCATCGACCTCGCGCCGCTTCGGCGTCGGCAGGCGGATCGCCGCCACCGGGTTGGCGGGGATCGTCTCGTCCAGGCGCATCGCCGTGTTGATGACCGCACGCAGGGTCCGCATCACGCAGATCGCGACCGTCTGGCCCTTCGAGGTCCGCAGGCGCTCGTAAATGTCCCGAACCTCCGAGCGAGAAAGGTCGGCCACGGCCCGGTTCCTGATGCGGGTCAAATAGTGATCGACGTTGTAGCGGTAGCTCTCGGTCGTCGCCTCGCGGAACGGCTTCTCGCCGAGGTGCGCCTCGAGCGCCTGCGTCACGGTGATGCCGGTCTCCTCCGGTCGCGCGGTCGGGTCGATGCCCGACTGTATCTGGCTCATGATCGCCTTGGCCCGGTTCCGGGCCTCGCGCAGGCCTATCCGGTCCGCCCGGTCGATCTTGACCCGCACGGTCCGCACATGGCGTCCGTTCCTGCGAACGTCGCCCTGCACGGCGAAGGTCTTGGTGGTGGCGTGGCAGACGAGCATCAGGCCCTTGACCTGCTCGTCACGCCAAATCCCAGAATTGAGGGGAAGCTCGCGGATGCGAGCTTCGGTGAGGTTCACGACGGCCATGAGGTCTTTCTCCGAGCACCGGGTTGAGCACCGCACGGTGATCGCCGAGGATCACCGCACGTTGACCTACGATGTCGTGTAAGACCTTGTTCGCGAACCAATAATCTCCGATAATGCGCTGTCGGTCGCCCGAGGTTCGCCCATTTTGTAATCAGGGGGTCGCGGGTTCGAATCCTGCCGGGGGCACCATCTCCAGCTTCTTTCCAAAAATAAAAAAGCCGCCTCGCTAGCGAGACGGCCTCTTCGCCGGTTGTCGTGCGGCTCACTCCTCCGGGCAGGGATAATTCGCCGCAAGCGTTCGCGCACCCATCTCGAAGGCAGGACGGTCGTAAAGCTCGGGGTGCTCGGGCGCGAAATCGGTCACCTGTTTCGCGAATGTCTCGTAGGAAAGCGTATCCGGCAGCCGGAAGCAGACTTCCTCGTCCATGGTTGGCCCAAGGCGCCGTGCAACCATCGGCGCCCCCTTATCCACGGAGGCATAGACGCCCGCGACCAGTCCCGCAAGGAACTGATTGCAGGACGCACGTGCGATCCGGTCGCCGGCGGAGCTGTTGGCGTCGAGCGCCACGGTGCAAGCCGAAACAAGCTCCGCACCGGTCGTAACCCTCGGCATCTGGGCGAAGGCGGCACCTGCGGGAATGGCAGCCGCGATCAGCACGGCAGCAGCAAGACGGGTGATCCTCATGTCGGGTTCCTCCTCTTCTTGTTGACCTCTTTATTCTCTGCAATCCTTGCACGGATCGCAAACGAGCCGAAACCGGCCGCCCTGCCGCGCGTCCTTTGAGCGCAGGGGCATGACCTCTAGGCGCCGCGGCATCCATCGGGTAAGAAATCGGGTCTGTCCCGCCTGGAGCGCTCACATGTCCATGCCGTCCGACATCCGGCAACGCGCCGAAGCCCTCACGGCTTCGGAACGGGAGCGCTTTGCCGCGCTCCATCCCCGCTCGCGGCAGTTGGCGGCGGAAGCCGGAAAACACTTCCCCGGCGGGGTCCCGCTTCATTGGATGCTCGACTGGGAAACCCCCTTCCCCCTCTTCGTGCAGTCGGCATCCGGTTCGACTGTTACAGACATCGACGGCCACGCCTATTCGGATTTCTGCCTCGGCGACACGGGCGCCATGTTCGGTCATTCGCCGGCCCCCGTGGCGAAAGCGATCGCGGAGCAGGCGGCGAACGGCCTCACCGCCATGTTGCCTTCCGCGCTCACGGCCCGCGTTGGCCAGCTCCTGTCCGACCGCTTCGGCCTTCCCTTCTGGCAGGTCACCGCCACGGCAAGCGACGCGAACCGCGCCGTCGTCCGCTGGGCGCGCGCGCTCACCGGACGCCGGAAGGTGCTCGTCTTCGACGGCTGCTATCACGGCCAGGTGGAAGACGCCTTCGTGAAGCTCGACGGCACGGTGACGAAGATGAAGCCGAGCCTTCTCGGTCAGGTTGTCGATATCGCCGAGAACACCGTCGCCCTCCCCTTCAACGATCTGGAAGCCATCGAAGCCGCTCTCGCGAAGGAGGACGTCGCGCTCATCCTCACCGAACCGGCCCTCACCAACACCGCCATGGTGTTGCCGAAGGAGGGGTACATCGAAGGCCTCCTCGCAGCCGCGCGCCGCCATGGCACGCTGGTCTGCATCGACGAAACCCACACCATCTCGACGGGTCCGGGCGGCTTCACCCGCGCGCATGGGCTCGAGCCGGATTTCTTCGTCCTCGGGAAACCCGTCGCGGGCGGCCTTCCTGCCGCCGTTTTCGGTTTCACCGCGAAGGTCGAAGCGGATATGCGCCGCGTCCTCGAAACGAAGGAGCCCGGTTACTCCGGCATCGGCACGACGCTTTCGGGCAACATGCTGGCGCTCGCCGCCATGCGGGCCTGCCTTGAAGAAGTCATGACGCCTGGGAACTATGCGCACATGACCGCTCTCGCGGAGAAACTCGCGAGCGGCCTCCGCGGCGAAGTCTCGCGTCATGATCTTCCCTGGACGGTGACGCAGATCGGTGCCCGCGCCGAACTCGTCTTCTCGTCCCGCCCGCTCGAAAACGGTGCCGAAGCATCCGCCGCCATCGACCACACGGTCGAGCGCGCCATCCATCTCTTTCTTCTGAACCGGAATGTGCTGGTCACGCCGTTCCACAACATGACCCTCGTCGCGCCGGCGACAACGCAAGCGGATGTCGAAAGACTCGTCTCCCGCTTTGGCGAAGCCTTGTCGGCGCTGTGCGGCAGGGCCGAGGTCTGACGATGACGCGCGCAACGCAAAAGGAAGCGACCGATTTTCTCGCCGCCAACCCCGAAATAGTACAGATTCAGGCCTTCCTGACCGATCCCTCCGGCGTCGCGCGCGGCAAGGTGCTGCGGCCCGAAGAAATCGCGACGGCCTATCGCGACGGCCGTCCCCTTCCCTGCTCCATCCAGTCGCTCGACATGCTGGGCGCCGACGTCCTCGAAACGGGTCTCGTCTGGGAGGAAGGCGACAGCGATCGCCCCTGTTTCCCCGTCGCGGGCACGCTGACGCACGCCCCGTGGCACGATGTGCCGACGGCGCAGGTCATTCTCGAATCCTTCGAGCGCGACGGTTCGCCGACACCCGCCGATCCGCGCCACGCGCTTGCCCGCACGGTGGCGTCGCTGGAAGCGATGGGCCTCAAGCCGGTCGTCGCCATCGAACTCGAATTCTATCTCGTCGACCGCGAGGCAGCCGCGAAAGGCCGCATCGTCCCGCCCGCCGCGCCGAACGGTTTCGCGCCCGCGCATCTCCAGGCCTATCTCATGCAGGACCTGGAGGATTTTTCGCCCTTCCTGAACGAGGTCTTCGACGGTGCGAAGAAGATGGGCCTCCCCGCGCGAACGCTGATTTCCGAATATGCGCCGGGCCAGTTCGAGATCGTGCTCGAACATCGCGACGACGCGATGCGCGCGGCCGACGACGCGATCCTTTACAAGCGCCTTGTGAAAGGTGTCGCCGCAAGACATGGCCTCACCGCAACCTTCATGGCGAAGCCCTATGCGGAGACATCGGGCAGCGGCATGCACGTTCATGTCTCGTTAGCCGACGGCAAGTCCCCAAACCTGTTCGCGGGCGAAGGCCCGCTCACGCCGCATCTCGCGCATGCGATCGGCGGCCTCGAAGCCACCATGGCCGACAGCATGGCGATCTTCGCACCCAACGCGAATTCCTTCCGGCGCTTCCGCAAGAATTCCTACGCACCGCTCGCGCCCGCCTGGGCCGTGGACAATCGTTCCGTGCCGCTCCGCGTCACCGCCGGCCGGCCGGAAACGCGCCACCTCGAACATCGCGTCTGCGGGGCGGACGCCAATCCCTATGTCGCTCTGGCAACCGTGCTTGCCGGCATCGCCGAAGGAATCGAGAAGAAGATCCAGCCGAGCGAACCCGTCATCGGCGACGGCTATGGTGACAGGGAGGCGACCCTGCCTCTCAACTGGTGGAAAGCGCTCGAAACCGCCCGCGCCTCTTCCTTCCTCCCCGAGAGACTCGGCGCCGGTTTCACGAACATCTTCCTCACCATCAAGGAAGCGGAATGCGACCGCTTTTTTGCCTGCGTGAGCGATGTCGATGTCGACTGGTATCTGAGAAACGCCTGACCTACTCCGCCGGTGAGTCGGCACCCGGCAGCTCTTTCAGGTCTTCCGGATCGCAGGGATATTTCCGTTCAAGTGCGCGCACCGCGAGCTCGTAGGCAGGTCTCGACCTCATGTCCGGGTTGTCACCTGCATAGCTGACGACCTGCTGCGCAAAATCCCGATAGCTGAGCTTGTCCGGCATCTCGAAGCAGGCGTTCTGGTCTTCCTTCGGTCCCATGCGATGCGCGCGGAACGGTTCGCCAATGGTCAGCGCATCTTCTTGCGCGAGGACGAGGCCGGTCACGAAGTCCTTGCAGGCCGCGCCCTTGCTGCCCTCCGCCGCGCCGTTGTCGAGGAGCGACTGACAGGCAAGAATGAGCGTCTCGCTGTCTTCGATATCGGCGGTGGCATGCGCATTTCCCGCCATGCTCACCGCACCGAGCATGATACCGAGCGCCAGATTCGCGATTTTCTTCATTTTTCCGTTCCTCGCTCGTTTCGCCTGTCCCATGGATACCTATATCCGCCCGCGCGCTCGTCAAGCACCGCTTCATGACAAAGCAGAAAGGCCGCCCGTGAAGGGCGGCCTTTCGTTCCCGTTCCTCCCTGAGGCCTGTTCCGGCCCTTTTGTCGGTCTTATTTTTTCAGTGCACGCACGAATATGTGCGTCATGCCGTCGATCATGCGCGCGCGGTCGAGCTTGCGGCGGTAGCCATAGGCGCCACCCTGCTTGATCGCACCGACAATGAGATACCCCACCAGCCGCACGTCGAGATCGGGCGCGGCTTCGCCCGCTTCCTTCCACTTGTTGAGAAGGTCGGCCCAGACTTCCGCCCAGCGATCGACCGGCACCCTGCGGCCCGTATCGCCCGCCGACAGAACGCTGATATCCGTGAGCGCCGCGGCGAGCACGCCCGGATTCCCGTCGGAATATTCGAAGATTGCGGTGAGGAGTTCGTGAATGCTCTCCTCCAGCGATCCGGCCACGGCGTGATGCGTCTCCACGAACACGTGAAACTCGTCCGCCGCCTCTTCCGTGAAGGCAAGGAAGCAGTCCAACTTGTCTTCGAAATGCAGATAGAAAGTGCCGTGGCCGACGCCCGCTTCCCTGGAAATGTCCTGCGGACGCGTCTCATGATAGCCGCGCTCCACGAAAAGCTTGCGCGCCGCCGCCATGAGCTTGCGGCGGCTCTCGCGCTTGCGCCGGGCCGCACCGCTCAATGGGATGGCACCCACCTTCTCGCCCTCGACGGCAAGCATGGCAGTGTCCTCTCCCTCTTGTTCCAGAACGGCCGCTTCAGCGGTCTTTCGGGTTCTGGAGCCCGTTTCCTCCTTGGTCATGCCATGAGGTTCAGATCAAAATGACAAAATGTCAACAAATCCGGACGAAGTTTGTGGGTATTTTTCGAAACCCCGTCTCACACGCCCGCACCTGTTTGACAGGCATCACTCCGCCGCTTGCCGTCCCCGCTGCAGGATGGTCCAGAGCTTGAGCGGCGTCACCGGCATGTCGATCTCCTCGACGCCGTAAGGCGCGAGCGCGTCGATCATGGCGTTGATGAACGCCGCCGGGGCACCAACGGTCCCCGCCTCGCCCGCCCCCTTCACGCCGAGCGCATTCGAACGCGCCGGAATTTCGTTGTAGCTCACATTGAAGTCCGGGAAGTCGCCTGCGCGCGGCATCCAGTAATCCATGAAGGAGCCGGTGACGAGCTGTCCATTCACGTCATAGACGGCATGTTCGCCCATCGCCTGACCGAGCCCCTGCACGATGCCGCCATGCACCTGCCCCGCCACGAGCATCGGATTGAGGATATGTCCGAAATCGTCCACCGCCGTGAAGCGCGTGATGCGATAGACGCCGGTCTCGGCATCGATCTCGACCTCGCAGATATGCGCCCCGTTCGGGAACGTGTTGCCCTTCTGCGAATATTCACCGTCGCCCGCGAGTTCGCCGAGATCGGCCTGCCCCTCTGCCAGCCGTGCCACCGCGAACAGGTCGATCGTCTTGTCCGTGCCCGCCACCGCGAAGACGGGCTCACCCTCCGTGCCGCGATATTCGATGTCGGCCTTTGCCGCTTCGAGTTCGTTCGCCGCGATTTCGCGGCCCTTGTCGATCAGCTTGTCGCCCGCATCTGAAATCGCGCCCGACACCATATAGACGGCCTTCGATCCGCCCGTGCCCGCGCCGCCCGGCAGCACGTCCGAGTCGCCGAGATGCACCTTGATCTTTTCCGCATC
>JACIYQ010000065.1 GCA_014359855.1 Parvibaculum sp. | reverse complement strand
TGAGGAAGGGCTCGCCGTCATGGGAATCGCGCAAGGTCCTGTGGCGCACCGGACCCGCGATACAAGATGTGCGGAAACCGGGATAAGCGGAACGGCGCGATCTTAGCTTCCAGAGGCGGGCCGGTCCAGTCACCCGAACCGGCCCGCGCCGTGGAAAAAGCTGTGGAATTCCTGCACCTTATCCACAGAATCGCAAGCAAGCGCTTAACGAAGCCTTAAAAGTGGGGCGCGGGAAGGCCGTGCCGGTCAGCGGGGTGCCATGTCCGCTTCCGGGTTTGCGCCGATCTTGTGGATCGAAAGGTCGGCACCGCGATGCTCTTCTTCCTCGCCGAGCCTTATGCCGATGAGGGTCTTGAGGACGGCATAGAGCGCCAGGCCCGCAATGCCCGCATAAAGGGCGCCACCGAGAGAGCCGGCGAGCTGGCTGAGGAAGGTCACGCCGCCAAGCCCGCCCAGTTCCGTGAGGCCGAAAATGCCTGCGGCGATGCCGCCCCAGAGGCCGCACAACCCATGCAGCGGCCAGACGCCGAGCACGTCGTCGATCTTGAAGCGCGCCTGACAGGCCTCGAACATGACGACGAAGAGCGCCCCCGCGACGCCACCGACGATGAGCGAACCGAGCGGGTGCATGATGTCCGACCCCGCGCAGACGGCGACCAGCCCCGCCAACGCGCCGTTGTGGATGAAGCCCGGATCGTTCCGTCCGACGGCGAGCGAGACAAGGATGCCGCCCGCCATGGCGAGGAGCGAGTTCATGGCGACGAGGCCGGAGACGCTTTCGAGCGACTGGGCGGACATCACATTGAAGCCGAACCAGCCGATGCAGAGCAGCCAGGAGCCGAGCGCCAGCCAGGGGATCGAGGACGGCGGGAAGCCGACGAGCTTGCCCTCCTTCGTGTAGCGGCCCTTGCGCCGGCCAAGCATGACGACCGCGCCGAGCGCGAGCCAGCCGCCGACCGCGTGGACGACGATCGAGCCCGCGAAGTCATGGAACGGGGCGCCGAAAGCCGATTCAAAGCTCTCCTGAAGGCCGAAATTGCCGTTCCAGACGATGCCTTCGAAGAAGGGATAGATGAGGCCGACGATGACCGCGGTCGCCATGGCTTGCGGCCAGAAGCGGGCCCGCTCCGCGATACCGCCCGAAATGATCGCCGGGATGGCGGCCGCGAAAGTGAGCAGGAAGAAGAACTTCACAAGCGAGGCCCCTTGCGGCGCGAAGCTCGCGCCTTCGGCGGCCTCGTTGCCGTTCAGCACCGCGGCGCTGAAGAAGAAACCGACGCCATAGGCGACCGCGTAGCCGATGAAGAAATAGGCAATGGTCGAAACGGCGAAGTCCGCCAGGATTTTCACCAGTGCATTCACCTGGTTCTTGTGACGCACAGTGCCGACTTCCAGGAAGGCGAAGCCCGAATGCATCGCGAAGACGAGAATTGCGCCCATGAGAATGAAAAACACATCGGCGCCCGCGCCCGCGCCCGAGACGGCGCCGGCGGATTCGATCGCGTCCATGAAGGTCTCCCCCTTTTCGTTGCCACCACACATCCGGCCGGCTTTTCGCTTTGCCTGTGCCTTGTCCGGATGCTCCCGCCGCGCTTTGTTCCTCCCGGAGAGGCTGCGGCCTGATTATTCAGCGATTTGCACAATCAATATGCATGCCACTCGGCTGCATTCCGTGCAGGCACATGAGATCAAGGACTTAGTGGTGGCGATGGGAAATACTGGGCGGACAGAAAGGTTTTCTGCCTAGAAATTGACCTCTGTCCGGAGGCAAGCGGATTAATTGTTATGCAGAGTATCTGCGATCCGGCTCCGGATACGGCGCGTGGGGGACTCGGCTGCATAAAAAAGAGCCCGCAGAAGGGATCTGCGGGCTCAAGTCTTGCCGCGAACGCCCGGAAGTGGTGCCAAGGGGTTCGCGGCCGTGGGAGAGAAGCGGGGCCAGAGGGAAGAGGCCCCGCTCCGAGAGATTCGCGTTAGCGGACCGTGAACTCCGGATAGGCTTCGACGCCGATTTCGGCCTTGTCGAGACCCATCATTTCTTCCTCTTCCGAGCAGCGGATGCCGATCGTGAAGCGCAGCGCGAGCCAGAGCACGAGGCTCGTCACGGCGACGA
>JACIYQ010000064.1 GCA_014359855.1 Parvibaculum sp. | reverse complement strand
CCGCCAGCCTTTGCCCGCACCTCGCGATACTCCGGCAGGTAGCGTCCCGCCTGGCGCATCATCCAGAGCGGCACGCCTTGCGTCTCGAGACCTGCAAGCGCTCTCAGCATTTTCTTTTCCGGAAGCGTGGTTCCGGGAGCCTTCTTATCGCTCACCCGTTCTTTTCCCAATTCTATAGAAGAGTCTTGAAAGTGGTGGATAGGAGTGGATGCCTGTGAATGGCGGGGATCAAACGCCGATCCCGTTTTTTCCACAGTTCCGGTCCTGCCGCGCCGATCTGCGTTTCCTCGCTACCTTCTATGCCACAGCCTGTGCGTAATTTCAGCCCGTCAGACTGACGCGCCTTTCTACGCAGATAGTTGGCCTGTGGATTGTCCCCGGCCTGCGAAGCGTTAATAGCGTGGACAAGTCGCACGCGGAGACGAGACTCGCCAGTCATACCCGTTTTCCGCAAGCGAACCGCGGGCTTTGTTCACGGACTCATGGAACGGGGGACGTATTTCGAAGCACGGGTATGACCCGGTAGGGCTTCCTTCCCTAACGCCTGTTACACCCGTTAAACACAGCTTTCCACAGGTCCGGGACCAATATGCGTAAAGCCCGTTATGCTTTGCATGACAGGGATTGGCGGCAAAAAGAATTGGCATGGCGGGAAGGCGCCCGATACCTTGCCCCCTGCCTTCAGGGCCCGGACAGGACCAAGACCATCGCCATGAGCAACAAGCGCGTCTTTCATCTTCATCTCGTCTCCGACGCGACCGGCGAGACGCTGAACATGGTCGCGCGCGCGGCCTGCGCGCAATATGAGGATGCGCGTCCGATCGAGCATGTCTACGCGCTGGTGCGCGGGCCCAAGCAGCTCGAACGCGTGCTGGGGGAAATCGAGAATGCACCGGGCCTCGTCATGTTCACCATGGTGAACGATGAACTCCGCGCGCGGCTCGAGAAGCGCTGCGCGGAGATACAGACGCCCTGCATCTCGGTGCTCGACCCGGCAATGCAGGCGCTGGGGAAATATCTCGGCAAGGAGAGCTCTCACAAGCCCGGCTCGCAGCACATCATGGATGCGGAATATTTCGACCGCATCGCCGCGCTCAATTACACGATGGCACATGACGACGGACAGTCGGCCGGCGATCTCGACGAGGCGGATATCGTCCTGCTCGGCGTGAGCCGCACCTCGAAGACGCCGACCTGCATCTACCTGGCAAACCGCGGCATCAAGGCGGCCAATATTCCGATCGTGCCGGGCGCCGCCCTGCCCCCCGATCTCGAAACCGCGAAAAAGCCGCTCATCGTCGGATTGACGACAAGCCCCGATCGCCTCGTGCAAATCCGCAAGAACAGGCTTCTTTCGCTGCACGAGAATACAGACACGGATTATGTTGCGCCCGATGTCGTTGCCGACGAGATTGCCTTCGCGCGCAAGCTCTTCGCGCGGAATGGCTGGCCGGTGATCGACGTAACGCGCCGCTCGATCGAAGAGACGGCGGCAGCCGTCCTCAATCTCTATAATGAGCGCCAGCGCGAGCGCATGAGCTGAGGCGTCA
Source organism: Parvibaculum sp. (assembly GCA_014359855.1). Classification (GTDB taxonomy): domain Bacteria; phylum Pseudomonadota; class Alphaproteobacteria; order Parvibaculales; family Parvibaculaceae; genus Parvibaculum. The sequence continues at coordinate 14,116 of JACIYQ010000064.1, read as the reverse complement.
TGACGGCAACTCCCCTTGTTCTCGCTTCCGGCAGCGCCGTCCGGCAGAAGCTTCTCGCGGAAGCGGGGCTCGTTTTCACGGCTGAGGATTCGCGCGTCGATGAAGACGCGCTCAAGACCGGATTCGCCCAAGGAGAAGCCGGGCGCCATGCGAACCCCGAGGCGGAGACGGATGCGCTGGCGCTGGCGCTCGCGGAAGCGAAGGCGATTGCCGTCTCGGCAAAACGCGGAGGCGCGCTCGTCATCGGCGCGGACCAGATCCTTTCCTGCGAAGGCCGCAGATACGACAAGCCGAAAAGCATGGCGGAAGCGCGTGCGAACCTGCTGGCCTTTCGCGGCCGCCCGCATATTCTTCATTCGGGTCTCGTCATCGTGAAGGACGGCGCCACGATATGGAACATGGCCGCCCGCGCGACGCTGACCATGAGGGCCTTCAGCGAGGAATTCCTCGACACCTATCTGGGCGAAGCGGGAGAGCGGGTGATGAAAAGCGTCGGCTGCTACCAGCTCGAGGGACCCGGCGTGCAGCTTTTCGAAAAGATCGAGGGCGACTATTTCGATATTCTGGGGCTGCCCATGCTGCCGCTTCTCGATGAACTCCGCCGGCAAGGAGTTTTGGGTTCATGACAAGGCCGAGCAAGGAGCCTCGTCCCGCAGCGAGGCCCACACCATGACCCGCCGCGTCTGCGTCATTGGCTGGCCCGTTGCCCATTCGCGCTCGCCCCTGATCCATAATCACTGGATCGCGGAGCACCGCATTCCCGATGCGCGCTACGAATTGCTGGCGGTGAAGCCGGAGGACGCGGCCGAGACGATCCGCCATCTCCACAAGCTCGACTTCATCGGCGCGAACGTCACCCTGCCGCACAAGGAAACAGCCTTTGCCGCGCTCACCCGTCACGACCCCGTGGCGAAACGGCTGAAGGCGGTCAACACCATCGTCACGCTGAAGGATGACGCGCTCGAAGGGCGCAACACGGATGGCTATGGCTTCATCGCCAACCTGAAAGCGGGCGCACGGGACTGGCGCGCCAGCGAGGGCCCGGCGGTGCTGCTCGGCGCGGGCGGCGCGGCGCGCGCCATTGCGTTGGCGCTCGAAGAGGACGGCGCGCCCGAAATCCGTATCGTCAATCGCACCGTGGAGCGCGCGCAAGCCCTGATCCGCGATCTCGGCCTGACATCGGCCCGCGCCTGTTCGATGGACGAGGCGGAAGCCGCACTCGACGGTGCGAGCCTTCTCGTCAACACGACGACACTCGGCATGAAGGGCGAAAACGACGTCGATCTCGACCTCACGCGCCTGCCACGCGACGCGATCGTCACCGACATCGTCTATACGCCGCTCGAAACGGGATTGCTCCGCCGCGCGCGGCTTGCCGGTCACGAGGTGGTGGACGGCCTCGGCATGCTGCTGCATCAGGCGGTGCCGGGCTTCGAGGCCTGGTTCGGCATCCGCCCGCATGTAACGGAAGAACTGAGGAACATCGTGCTCGCCGATATCGGCCAGGCAAAATAGGGGAAGCGGGGAACGCAATGCTTCTTATCGGTCTCACCGGCTCGATCGGCATGGGAAAATCCGAAACGGCGAAGATGTTTCGCGAGCTCGGTGTGCCGGTCTATGACGCGGATGCCGCGGTCCACAAGCTCTACGAAAAGGGCGGTAAGGCGGTGGAACCGCTGCGCGCGGCCTTTCCCGCCGCCATTATGGACGATGCGGTGGACCGCAAGGCCCTGTCGCGCTGCGTGATCGGGTTGCCCGACGAGATGAAGAAGCTCGAGGCAATCGTGCATCCGCTCGTCGGCGAAGCGCAGATGGACTTCCTGCGCGAGAATATGGCAGCAGGCCAGGCGATGGCGGTTCTCGACATTCCCCTTCTCTACGAGACGGGCGGCGAAACGCGCGTGGATGTTGTGGTGGTCGTTTCCGCTCCCTACGATATCCAGAAGACACGCGTGCTGGCGCGGCCCGACATGGACGAGGCGAAATTCGCCGCGATCCATGCCAGGCAGGTGCCCGACGCGGAAAAGCGCCGCCGCGCCGACTTCGTGGTCGAAAGCGACAAGGGCCTCGATCATGCGCGCGCGCAGGTCGCCGCCATCGTCGAGATCTTGAAGACGCGCCAGGGCAAGGTATTGAAGGAGCGTCTTCGCACCGGCTGACGGCAAAGGAGAAAAAGCATGGAACAGCGCATAAGCTTTATCACGCTCGGTGTCGCCGATGTCGCCCGCTCGCGCCAGTTCTACGAAGTGCTTGGCTGGACGGCGCTGCCGCAAAGCAATCCCACCGTCGCCTTTTTCCAGTGCGGCGGCATCGTCTTCGCGCTGTTCGGCCGCGAGGCGCTTGCCGAGGATGCGAAGGTAGCAGCTTACGGCGAAGGTTTTTCCGGCGTCGCGCTCGCCCATAATGTGCGCGAGAAAAGCGAGGTCGACGAGGTGCTCGCCGAAGCCGAAGCGGCGGGCGGGCGCATCCTGAGGCGCGGTGAGGACGCTTTCTGGGGCGGCTATACAGGTTATTTCGCCGATCCCGACAACAATCTCTGGGAAGTCGCCTGGAATCCGGACGGGATCATCGGCGAAGACGGCTCGTTCCATTTCTCCGCCGGATAGGCGACAATGGATATCACCGCTTTCGGGGGAAAGCGGGTCAAGGGCGACACGGGAAAAACATGCGCGAGATCGTGCTCGATACCGAAACCACGGGCATCAGCCCGCAGGATGGACACCGGCTGGTCGAAATCGGCTGTCTCGAACTTTTCAATCACGTCGCGACGGGAAAGTTCTTCCACACCTATGTCAATCCTGAGCGCGACATGCCGGAAGGCGCTTTCCGCGTCCACGGCCTCTCCGCCGAGTTTCTCTCGGACAAGCCGAAATTCACCGAAGTGGCGGACGCTTTTCTTGAGTTCATCGCGGACGATCCCCTCGTCATCCACAACGCTTCCTTCGATATGGGCTTCATCAATGCCGAGCTGAAGCGGATCGGGCGCGTGGGCCTGCCGATGGCGCGCGCGATCGACACGCTCGACATCGCGCGGCGCAAGTTCCCCGGCTCGCAGAACAATCTCGATGCGCTGTGCCGCCGCTTCAATGTCGACAATACCGGCCGCACCAAGCATGGCGCGCTGCTCGACAGCGAACTGCTCGCCGAGGTCTATCTCGAGATGATGGGCGGCCGTCAGCCAGGCCTCGTGCTGCAGACGGAATATGTGGGCAAGACGGGCGAGCGCGTGGCCCGTGCCGCACGGCCCGTGCCTCTTCCCCCGCGCCTCACCGGGGCCGAACGCGAGGCGCATGACGCCTTCATCGCCACGCTGGGCGACGACGCGCTCTGGCTCGGCCAGAAAAGCTGAAGAGAAAAGCTGAAGAGAAAAGCTGAACCGGAAAAGCGGCGGTCAGTTGGGCTGCTGCGCGCCCGCGACTTCCTGCGCCATCTGCTCGCGCCGCTGCTGATAGAGGCTGACGAAGTCGATCGGATCGATCATCAGCGGCGGATAGCCGCCATCGCGCGTGACGTCGGCGAGCGCACGGCGCGCGAAGGGGAAGATCTGGCGCGGGCATTCGACGACGAGCACCGCTTCGAGATCCTGCTCGGGAATATTTGTCAGGCGGAAGAGACCGGCATATTCGATCTCGACGAGGAACATCGGCTTTTCCTTCACCGTCGCCTCGGCGCCGATCTTGAGCGCGACTTCGTAGTCCGTGTCGCTCATCCGCTTCACGCCGACATCGACGCGGATCCCGATGGAGGGCTGCTCGTCGACCGGGCCGAGCATTTGCGGCGCGTTCGGGTTCTCGAAGGACAGGTCCTTGACGTATTGCGTCAGCACGCGCAATTGCGCGCCTGTCTGTGCGCTGCCATTGCCTGCATTGACCGAGCCCTGATCCGACATTCTTGCCTCACCGCTTATCGATTTAGGAAAGGCTGCTGGCTATCACGGAACGCGGTGGCCGACAAGAAAACCGGGGCCTATGGGAGGTGTTATTGCCTCCAGGGTGAATCCGGACCGGGGCCGGACCGGCGGGGTTCGTCGCCATTTTCGCCGATTTCCTCCGCCTCTCCCTCGATCACGGGGCCTCGCCGTGAGGGCGGCGGCCCGCTTCTGCCCGGTCCGAAGCCGTCGGGGTCCATGCCCGGCCCCATGCCCATGCCGCTCCGATAGACCGTGAAGCGGCTGCTCGCGGCAATCCGCCGCGCCGCGAACCGGCCGATGGCGCGCCGAATAGGGGGAATGAGGAGAAGGAAGCCGATGCAATCGGTGAACAGGCCGGGCGTTACCATGAGAAGGGCAGCGGCGATGAGGAAGACGCCATCGAGCATTTCAGCGACCGGCGGCTCGCCCCGGCGCATCGCTTCCTCGGCGCGTCGCCATGTCGCAAGCCCCTGCACCCTGAGAAGCGTCGCGCCAAGAAGGGCTGTCAGGAGCACGATGGCGACCGTCGGCCAGACGCCGATCGCCCCGCCCACTTCGATGAAGATGGCGATTTCGATGAGCGGCACGACAAGGAAGATGAGGAAGATGAAGGCGGGCAAGACGGACTTTCGCGGGGGTTCCGGTAAATTTGAGCATCGGGCGGCGCCCGCGCTAACCATGAAGATAGGGTACGCGACGGGCTTTGCCCACATGGCTCCGGTAGTAAAACGCCTTCCGATGCCCTAGGTTATGGCTCAGGAACGAATAAGTGAAAGAACAACGGTAACGGCAGGTCCGCCCCTCGCAAACGCGGTTTCGGCGAACAAAAGCCCCGCGAAGGCGACGAAGAACGCGCGGCCTCCGGTGTGAAAGGCTCCTCGAGCAAATGGACGACGGCTTGAATCTTCTGAACATCATCCTGCTCGCGATTGCTGTCGGCGTTTTTCTGAAACTCAGAAGCGTGCTGGGACGGCGGACGGGGCATGAGCGCCCGCCCTACGATCCCTATTCGGGCGACACGGCAGGCAACGACAAGGTTGTGACGCTGCCCAAGCGCCCGCGCGACGGAGCCCTGGGCGAGAGGGATGGCGCGGCGCGCACGATCGATGCCGCAGGCGACCCCTTTGCCGCGGCGCCTTCGCAAAATCGCTGGCGCGGCATTGCAGAGCCGGGCACGCCGCTTGCCGATGGCCTCGACGCGATTGCCGCGAGCGACCGCTATTTCGATGCCGGAGCTTTCCTCTCCGGCGCCCGTTCGGCCTACGAGATGATCGTGACCGCTTATGCGGCGGGCGACCGCGAAACGCTGAAGCCGCTTTTGAGCGACGAGGTCTATCGCAGTTTCGACGACGCCTTGAAGGCGCGCGAAAAGGACGGCCTCACGGTCGAGCAGAGCTTCATCGGCATCGAGAAGGCGGAACTCAAGAACGCTTCGCTGGACGGCTCGCGGGCAAGGCTCACCATCGCCTTCAAGAGCACGCTCACCTCCTGCACCAAGAATTCCGACGGTGTGGTGATCGAGGGCGATCCCGTGACCGTGCGCGAAGTGACGGATGTCTGGACTTTCGAACGCGATGTAAAGGACCGCGACCCAAACTGGAAGCTGGTCGCGACCGGCGCTTCCGACTGACCGGCGGTGGCGATGCGGCTCGGTGCGGTGTCTCTTCTCCTCATGGGAGGACTTCTTCTTGGCCATGCGCCGGGCGCGCCTGAGATGAGCGCGCATGCCGCTTCCCCTGTTTCCGCCCGCCTGTCCTTTTCCGGCATCGAGGGCTGGCAGACCGACGACCAGTCGGCGGCGCTGACCGCCTTCAGGGGTTCCTGCGCGCGCATATTGAAGCTCTCGCCCTCCGCGCCGCTCGACACCAAAGGCGGCGATCCCGTCTACGGCCGTGCGGGCGATTGGCAGCCCGCCTGCGAAGCGGCGGCCAATGTCGAGCCCGGCGCCGCCAATGCGCGCGGCTTCTTCCAGCACTGGTTCGCGCCCGTCCGCCTTTCCGGCGGGCCCGGTCTCTTCACCGGCTATTACGAGCCGGAGATGAAGGGGTCGCTGACGCGGCACGGGGTTTACCAGACGCCGGTGCTCGCCGCGCCCGCGGGCTTCCGCATGGTCGAAGGCGGCGGCAGCTTCCCGAACCGGGCCGCCATAGAGGACGGCGCGCTCGATACGGAGAAGCTGGCGCTTCTCTGGCTCGAAAGTCCGATCGACGCGTTCTTTCTTCATGTGCAGGGTTCGGGCCGCGTGAAACTCGAAACGGGCGAGACCGTGCGTCTCGCCTTCGCGGCGAAGACCGGCCATCCCTATACCTCCATCGGCAAACTCCTCGTCGAGAAGGGCGCGATGCCACTCGACGAAGTTTCGATGCAGACGATCCGGGCTTGGGCGGAGGCGCATCCGGAAGAAGGCCGCGCGCTGATGCGCCGCAACGAGTCCTACATTTTCTTCCGCATACTGAGAAATATCGACCCCGCCATGGGACCGCCCGGCGCCGAGGGCGTGAACCTGACGCCGGGCCGGAGCCTCGCCGTCGACCGCAGCCATCATCCGCTCGGCACCCTGCTCTTTCTGACGACCGAACATCCCACCGTCGACGGGAGGGCCCGTGTGCCCGTGCGCCGGCTGATGGTGGCGCAGGATACGGGCTCCGCCATCAAGGGCCGCCAGCGCGGCGACATCTTCTTCGGCTCGGGCGCGGAGGCAGGCGAGATCGCGGGCCGTATGAAGGCGGAAGGCGAACTGATTGCGCTGGTGCCGAAAAGCGTTGCGCCTGACAAGGGCCATTGAACCGGGACGGGGCGTTTCATGGCGGGCGACAAGAGGGCGGGCGACAAGGAGAAGATGCCGCGCCCGAAATCCAGGCATCGCCGCCATCTGACGGATGAGGAGCGCAAGCTCTGGCGCGCGGTCACGAAGGACGCAAAGCCGATCGCCCGGCGCCCCGCGGAGGCGCTGGAGCCCCCGCCCGAAGAAGACCGCAAGGACGCCCTCCCTGTCCGGCCGCAATCGCTTCTGCCCCTGCCCGAACGGCTAGCCGCGCCGCCGCCGCGCCGCGCCTCCGAGCCGCCGCCGCTCACCGGCCTCGACCGCCGCACGAGCCAGCGCCTTGCCCGCGGACAGATGGAGGTGGAGGCGACGCTCGATCTTCACGGGCACGGCCAGGAAGCGGCGTATCGGGCGCTGACGGGCTTCATCGGCACCGCGCGGGCACGCGGGCTGCGCTGCGTCCTCGTCATCACCGGCAAGGGCGCTTCGCCTTACACGCGCCACACGCTGCATGGTGCGACTTTCTACGAGGTGCCGGAGCGCCAGGGCGTACTGCGCAGCGCCGTTCCGCGCTGGCTCAACGAGGCGGAGCTTCGCACTCATGTCTCGGGTTTCCAGCCCGCCCATCCCAAGCATGGCGGCGGCGGCGCCTTTTATGTCTGGCTGCGCAAGAAGAGATGACCCCCTTCGGCCGCAAGCTGCGCGAAATGCGCGCCACCCGGGGCGTCACCATGAAGGAGATGGCGGCCGCGCTCCGCGTCACGCCCGCCTATCTCTCCGCCCTCGAGCATGGCAAGCGCGGCCGCCCGAGCTGGCGCCTCGTGCAGGCGATCATCGGCTATTTCAATGTGATCTGGGACGAGGCGGAGGAACTGGAACGATTGGCCCGTCTCTCCCATCCGCGCGTGGCGATCGACACCTCGGGCCTTGCCCCGCAGGCAACGGAACTCGCCAACCGCCTTTCGGAGGAAATCGCAGAGATGAGCCAGGCGGAAATCGCCGGAATGCTCGCTCTTCTCGACAAGCGGAGAGCAAAGAAGCGAAAAACTCGCCCGCAGTGAAGTGGCGCAGCAGGCCAGGACTCGCGCGGGGCGAAGATGCGTCTTTCCGGATTCGCCGGAAGCGAGAAAGTGGAAGGCTCCTGGATTCGCAAGATGCCTCGAACGGCGAAGCCGATGGACGCGAGCCCGCGCAAGGGCTTCAATGGAACCCCTTCCTTTGCCGCCACGGCATGAAATGAAATGGACGACAGCAAGAAAATCGAACTCAGCTTTGCCCGCAAGGTGGACTGGAACCTGTTCCAGCTCTTCCACGAGATCGTGCGCGCGGGCGGCATCGGCGCGGCGGCGCGGCGGCTTAACCGCCAGCAGCCAAGCGTCAGCGCCGGATTGAAGCGGCTTGAAGACCATCTCGGCGTGACGCTGCTGAAGCGCACGGCGAGCGGCATCGAGCTCCTGCCCGCGGGCCGCGCGCTTTACGATCTCTGCGAGACCATGATGGGCGCGGTGCGCGCCGCCCCGCATGACGTGGCGCTCGCCGCCGGTCTCGTCGAAGGCGTCATCAACATCCGCATGATCTCTTCCGTCGTCTCGCCGGAATTCGACGCGGCGCTGGCCGGCCTCCACCGGCACCATCCCGGCGTCGGCATTCATATCGAGGTTGCGCCCTGGCGCGAGGTGATCGCGGCACTGAAATCGGGCGAGGCCGAAATCGGCATCGCCTGCGACAACGCGCCGGACGCGGCGCTGTGCTACCAGCCGCTGATGCGCGAGGTGCAGCAGCTCTATTGCCACAAGGCGCACGCGCTTTACGGCATGACCGTGCCGCAGCCCGCGGATCTCGCCGCCGAGCCCTATATCGCGACCGGCCTCGACGAGCCGCAGGAACTGGCGAATTTCCGCCAGCGCTACGGCCTCGGCAAAAGGGTCGGCGGTTATGCGGAAAACCTGCATGAGACGAAGCGGCTGATCGAGCTCGGCGTCGGCATCGGCTTCCTGCCGACCTGCACCGCCGAGACGCTCGACCGCGACGGCGCGCTCTGGCCGCTGCTGCCCGAAGCCGCGCTCCCCGCCTATCAGGTCTATCTGGTGACGAGGGACGAGCCCGTCCGCAACACGCCGACCGAACTCTTTCTGGCGGAAATCATGGGGAAGCTCCGGGAACCCGGCCGGGAGGCATAGATTTTATCTATGCCTCCCATTGAAATTTCCCGTCTAGGCCGATGACTATGGACCCGCCACCATGGCCTCATGTCAGCCGCCCTGAATCCCCTCCCCGAACCCTCCCTCGAGACCATGCCCGGCCTCTGGCGCCGCTCGCTCATCGCCTGGCCCGACGGACGGCGCGACACGACGAGCTTCGTGAACTGGCTTCAGGGACCGGGCCTCTATCTCGATCTCCGCCAGCCGGAGGGGAGACCGGATTTTTCAGGCATGGGCTCGCTCTCCCTCCTCGGCCATGAAGCGCTGATGTGGCTTGCCACCCAGGAAGGCTTCGCGGGCGAGCTTGTCGAGGAAGATGGCTGGTTCGAATGGCGCCGCGACATCGATTTCCAGCCGAAGGCGGTCTATTCGGACCGGGGCCGGCTCTGGGTCGAGGGCGCCACCATGATCGAGGAGGGAAAGGACATTTCCTATATCGAGCACTGGCACCGCGAGCCGATCGTCGGCACGCCCTCATGGGCGGCGCGGCTCGAAGACCGCGAGACCGGACAGAAAGGCGCGATTGCGCGCATGGGCGGTCTCTTCATGCTGGCGCGCGAGCGCAGTTGCGTCGCGCCCGCGGGCCTCTCGCTTGGCGAATGCGTGGCGGGCGCCGCCAGCATCGCCCGCGCCCGGGAGTTTCTCGATTGCGAAATCTCGCAAGGCGTGGTGACGAGCGCGGGCTGGATCATCCAGCGCTCGACGCTTCCCTTTCGTGAGACAAAACCACTGGTGCCGGCCGTCACGGGCGGCCTTCTCGAAACGCTGGATCAGGACCGCATGGGCAAGCCGTTCACGCGGCGCTGGGAAATTACGGATTTGCGTGGCGAACCGCTGACCGATGTTCTGCCGAATGGAGTCTTTTCATGAGTGAGATCGAAACCAGGGGCACGGCCTTCACGAGCATTCCCGTCATCGACATCTCGGCCCTTTTCGGCGAGGACGAAGAGGCGAAGATGCGCGTCGCGGCGGAGATGGCCGATGCGGCGGGGAATGTCGGTTTCCTCTATGTGAAGGGCCACAACATCCCGCGCGAGATGATCGAAAAGCTCGAGGCGCGCGCGGCCGAATTCTTCGCGCGCCCGCTTGAAGAGAAGATGGATCTCTATATCGGCAAGTCGCGCGCCCATCGCGGCTATGTGCCGACAGGCGAGGAAGGCTTCTACGACGGCACGGACCCCGCCAAGACCGACAAGAAGGAAGCCTTCGACCTTTCCGTCGAACTGCCGGAAGACGATCCCGACCATGTGAAGGGATACCGGATGCTCGGCCCGAACCAGTGGCCGGTGGACATGCCCGAAATGCAGCGTGACGTCTACGCCTATTACGAGGCGGCGACGGCGCTCGGCCACAAGCTGTTCGAGGGCTTCGCTCTGGCGCTCGGACTGCCGGAAGACCATTTCGAGCAATGGCTGACAAAGCCGCCCTCGCAGCTTCGCCTCGTGCATTACCCGGCGGACCCCGCTCGTGCGCCCCTTGAAGGACAGAGAGCTGAGTGGGGCATCAGCGCGCATACGGATTACGAGTGCTTCACCATCCTTCACGTGACCGCGCCGGGTCTTCAGGTGATGAATGCCAATGGCGACTGGATCGACGCACCGCCCGTCGAGGGCGCCTTCGTCATCAATATCGGCGACATGCTGGAAGCAATGACGAATGGCCGCTTCATCGCCACGCCGCATCGCGTGCGCAACGTGCCCGATGAGCGTTTCTCCTTCCCGCTCTTCTGCTCGCTCGACTACGACACGCAAATCGAGCCGCTGCGGCAGTTCATCGACGGCGAGAAGCGCTATCCGGGCTATGGGGCGGGCGATCATCTCGTCACGCAGACCATGCGCACCTTCAACTATCTGAAGAAGCTCGTTGCCGCCGGGGAACTCGAACTGCCGGAGAGCGAGGATCGGGCCACGGCCTTCGGCCGCCGCGAAAAGGAAGTCGCCTGACGCGAGCTTCAGAGCGAGGTTCAGAGAATGAACTTCGTGAGATCCGCGTTCTTCGTCAGGTCGCCGATATGCTCGTGCACATAAGCCGCGTCGATCCTCACCGTCTGGCCGGATTTGTCGGACGCGGCGAAACTCACCTCATCGAGCACGCGCTCCATGACGGTGTGAAGACGCCGCGCGCCGATATTCTCGACCGATGAATTGACGGCGGCCGCGATCTCGGCGATGGCGCCGATCCCGTCATCGGTGAAGTCGAGCGTGACCTCCTCCGTTTTCATCAGCGCCACATATTGCTTGATGAGGCTCGCTTCGGGTTCGGTGAGCACGCGGCGCATATCGTCCTTGCTAAGAGCTTGCAGTTCGACGCGGATCGGCAGGCGTCCCTGCAGCTCTGGCAGGAGGTCCGATGGCTTGGCGATGTGGAAGGCGCCGGAGGCGATGAAAAGGATGTGGTCGGTCTTGACCGCGCCATGCTTGGTCGCAACGGTCGTGCCCTCGATGAGCGGCAGAAGATCGCGCTGCACGCCCTCGCGGCTTACATCGCCGCCCTGCTTTTCGGCGCGGGCGCAGATCTTGTCGACCTCGTCCAGAAACACGATGCCGTTCTGCTCGACCGCGCGGATCGCGTCCTGTGTCACCTGCTCCTGGTCGAGAAGCTTGTCGCTTTCCTCCGCGATCAGCACCTCGTAGCTCTCGCGCACCTGCATCCGGCGCGTCTTCGTGCGTTGGCCGAAGGCCTTGCCCATGATGTCGCCGAGATTGATCATGCCGACCTGCGCGCCCGGCATGCCGGGAATGTCGAAAGACGGCATGCCGCCGCCCGCATCCTGCACCTCGACCTCGATTTCCTTCTCGTCGAGTTCCCCGTCGCGGAGCTTCTTGCGGAAGCTGTCGCGCGTCGCCTCACCCGCATTCTGGCCGACCAGCGCGTCGAGCACGCGGGCCTCGGCGGCGAGATGCGCCTTCGCCTGCACGTCCTTGCGCCGCTTCTCCCGTGTCATCGAAAGCGAAATCTCGACGAGATCGCGGATGATCTGTTCGACATCGCGGCCGACATAGCCGACCTCGGTGAATTTCGTCGCCTCGACTTTGAGGAACGGCGCTTCGGCAAGCTTGGCCAGGCGCCGCGAGATTTCGGTCTTGCCGACACCGGTCGGCCCGATCATCAGGATGTTCTTCGGCAGCACCTCGTCGCGAAGTTCCTCTGGCAATTGCTGGCGCCGCCAGCGGTTGCGGAGCGCGATGGCGACGGCGCGCTTGGCGTCGCGCTGGCCGACGATATAGCGGTCGAGTTCGGAAACGATCTCACGCGGCGAAAAACTGGTCATGATTGAAGGGGACACTCCGGAAAGAACGAATGAAGGCCGTGGCCAGGGTTACGCGTCGAGGCTTTCAACGGTGAGGCTGTCGTTCGTGTAGACGCAGATTTCGGCGGCGATCTTCATCGCCTTGCGCGCGACTTCTTCGGCCGAAAGCTCCATGTCGGCCAGCGCGCGGGCGGCGGCGAGCGCGTAATTGCCGCCCGACCCGATGCCGATGACGCCGCCTTCGGGTTCCAGCACATCGCCATTGCCGGTGAGCACGAGGGTCACTTCCCGGTCGGCGACGATCATCAGCGCTTCGAGGCGGCGCAGATAGCGGTCGGTCCGCCAGTCCTTCGCAAGTTCCACGCAGGCGCGCATGAGCTGGCCGGGATACTGCTCGATCTTCGCTTCCAGCCGTTCGAACAGCGTCATCGCATCTGCCGTCGCGCCCGCGAAACCGGCGATCACATCGCCCTTGCCGAGCGGACGGACCTTGCGGGCATTGCCCTTCATGATCGTGTCGCCCATGGAGACCTGCCCGTCGCCCGCGATCACGACCTTGCCTCCCTTGCGGACGGAGAGGATCGTTGTGCCGTGCCAGTTGATCGGGTCGTGCGAGGACATTTCTTTCCTGTCTTGCTGTGTCAGGAGGCGGGAAGCTGCCGATAGCATGTGGCCGCTTCGCGCCATGGGGTCAAGCCCGCGGGTGGCCGGGGGTGGAAGGAGGCAATTCCCGTTGGCGCTGAAAATATGCAAATGATAGTCTTTTGCAAATACTGGCGATCCCGGGAACAATCCGAACGGAACCTTTATTGACGGGCTGTTTGCCATGCTGGCAGCTCCAATTCGCCCGGCTCGCGGAGCCGGGCTTCAAGCGCCCGCTTGCGTCAAGATGTTGTGAGCCCACCCATCCCGATGACTAGGAAGCGCGGATCCTTGCAATTTGAATCAATGACTTGGCTCTTGTCACGCACCGGGATTCGGAGATACCTGAAGTATTGGATGAGAAGTGCTCCAGAATATTGGTTAACGTCCTGTAAGTATTTGTGATTCAATCTGATTAGGGACTTCAAGTAAATCGGGCGCGGTACTGGGGCTTTGCGCTGGCCTGCCAGCCCCCCGCCTGATAAAAGCTGCCGCGAATGAGGCCCCTCAGGGCCCTCGAACGGAAACCGGACCATGCAGATCGAAAGCGAAAGCCGCATAGCGACCGTCGAGCGCAAGACCAAGGAGACCAATGTCTTCGTCTCGCTCGATCTCGACGGCAACGGGGAATACGACGTCGATACCGGCATCGGCTTCCTCGATCACATGCTCGAGCAGCTCTCGCGCCATTCGCTGATGGACCTCAAGGTCCGCGCCCAGGGCGATCTCCATATCGATTTTCACCACACGACCGAGGACACGGGCATCGTGATCGGCGAGGCCGTGCGCCGGGCGCTGGGCGACTTCAAGGGCATCCGCCGCTACGCGACGGCGGTGATCCCCATGGACGAGACCTGCACCCGCGTCTCGATCGACGTGTCGCAGCGCCCTTACCTCGTCTGGAAGGTGAACTTCACCAAGCCGAAGCTCGGCGACATGGACACGGAACTCTTCAAGGAGTGGTTCCAGGCCTTCGCGCAGAACGCTGGCATCACGCTGCACATCGAAAACATGTATGGCGACAACAACCACCACATCGTCGAAAGCTGCTTCAAGGGCCTCGCCCGGGCGCTTCGGGACGCGTTGGAGATCGACCCGCGCGCGGCAAACCGCATCCCCTCGACCAAGGGCGTGCTCGGCAACTGATCGCCGGTCTTCATGCGGGGCCTTCCCGCTGGTTTTCGGCGGCGATCTGTCCTAGATAAAGCGCGAACGCAAAGCCCCTCACGGGCGGAACGAACCCATGCGCATCTACACGGTCCACGAGCTTCCCGGCGCTCCGCTTGACGGCGCCGGCATTGTGCTGGTGAAGGAGGGTTTCTCCTTCCCGGCCTTCCTGCTGTCCTGGA
>JACIYQ010000063.1 GCA_014359855.1 Parvibaculum sp. | reverse complement strand
GCGAGAAGCTGCAGCATCACGAAGGGCACGGCGCCGCGATAAATCTGCATGGTGGTGACGCTCTCGGGCGCGACGCCGCGCAGGTAGAAGAGCGCGAAGCCGAAGGGCGGCGTGAGGAAGGAGGTCTGGAGGTTGACCGCCATCATGACGCCGAGCCAGACCGGGTTCACGTCCATCATCAGCAGGATGGGCGCCACAATCGGCACGACGACGAAAATGATCTCGATGAAATCGAGGAAAAAGCCGAGCACGAACATGATGAGCATGACGGTGAGCACCGCGCCGAAGGTGCCGCCAGGCATGGAGGTGAGGAATTCATGGACCGTGTCGTCGCCGCCGAGACCCCGGAAGACGAGGCTGAACAGCGCGGCGCCGATGAGGATGACGAAGACCATGGAGGTGATGCGCGCTGTCGACTGAGTGACTTCGGAAAGAACGCCGTTCTGCCAGAGGCGGAAGAGAGACGCGGCAAGACCGAACGCGACGCCCGCGCAGAGAAGGTAGGCGAGCCAGATGCCGGCACTGTCGGCGCCGGAGATTTCGCTGCGCGCGGTGCGCAGGTCCATGACCGAGGTGAGCGCGAGAAGCGCGATGAGGCAGAGCGCGGAGATGCGCACGGCGCGCTTCATGCCGCCCGCGCGTTCGCCCGCAAGAAGGATGGAGCCGACCGCGCCGAGGGCGGCGGCTTCCGTGGGCGTGGCGATGCCGCCGAGGATCGATCCCATGACGGCAACGATGAGCGCGATGGGCGGCACGAGGGCGCGCAGCGTGCGCAGGTAGAGTTCGGAGGTAGGGATGGTGTCGTCGACCGGCATGGCGGGCGATGATTTCGGATCGAGGGCGGCGCGGACGACCTGGTAGAGAATGTAGAAACCGACGAGCATGAGGCCGGGAATGAGCGCGCCCGCGAAGAGGTCGCCGACGGAAAGGGTTTCGGGCGAGAAGATTCCCTGTTCGAGCTGCGCCTTCTGGTAGGAATTCGCGAGCGTGTCGCCGAGCAATACGAGGACGATCGAGGGCGGGATGATCTGGCCGAGCGTGCCGGCGGCCGCGATGGAGCCCGACGCGAGCGCGGGATCGTAGCCGCGCCGCAGCATGGTTGGGAGCGCGAGGAGGCCCATGGTGACGACCGTCGCGCCGACGATGCCGGTCGAGGCGGCGAGCAGCGCGCCGACGATGGAGACAGAGAAGCCGAGGCCGCCGCGCAGGCGCCCGAAAAGACGGCCCATGTTTTCCAGCAATTCCTCGGCGACCCTGGAGCGCTCCAGCATGGTGCCCATGAAGACGAAGAGCGGCACGGCGATGAGCACGTCGTTCGTCATGTTGCCGTAGATGCGCTGCGGGAGCGCGGCCATGAAACCGAAGTCGAAGACGCCGAGCGCCATGCCGAGAAGGCCGAAGGCGAGCGCGACGCCCGCCAGCGTGAAGGCGACGGGAAAGCCCGTCAGCAGCACCGCGCAGGCGGCGGCGAACATCAGGACATCGAGGCTGTTGCGGAGATCCATTTAAGCGGGCCGCCTTCAGAGAATGGGCGAGGCTTCTTCCACGGGCTGTTCGGCCCCGGAAAGAATGCGTAGCGCGTGAATGACGGTGGAAAGGCCCTGGAGCGCGAGAAGCACAGCGAAGACGAGGATGACGCTCTTCAGGAGATAGACGCCCTGGATGCCGCTCGTCTCGCGGCTTCCCTCGCGCACGGCCCATGAGGCCTCGACATAGGGAAAGGCGACGTAGAAGATGAGGAAACAGACCGGCCAGAGAAGGAGCACGGTGCCGAGGAGATCGACATATGCTTTCTTCGCTGGCGACATGGTGCGGTAGAAGACGTCGACGCGGACATGGGCGTTGTGGAGCAATGTGTAGCCGGCGACGACCATGAACATGAGGCCGTGCATGTAGACGATCGATTCCTGCGCCCAGATGGAGCCGATGCCGAAAACATAGCGCTGCAACACCACGACGAACTGCACCAGCACCATGAGGATGGCCGCCCACGAGAAAAAGCGGCCCGTGCGCTCGTTGACGGCGTCGATCAGGCGGGCGATGCGTGCGAGTGCGGTCATGATCGTCAACCGCGGCGGGCCTGCACGAAGCCTTCGTCGCCGATGCGCGTCCATTCGCTCGTGGTGTCGAGGAAATTGAGGAAGCTCTCATAGACCTTCCCGGTGACGGCATCTTCCTTCGCGGCGTCTTCGAGCACCTCGCGGGAGGTTTTCTTCAAGGCGGCGACGACATCGTCCGGGAAGCGGCGGACCTCGACGCCATGCTTCTCGACGAGGGTCTTCAGCGCGTCGCCGTTATGGGCGTTGTATTCGGCGAGCGTGTAGTCGTTCTCGGCGGCGCAGGCGGCGCGGACGATGGCCTGCTGCTGCGCGGTGAACGACTCCCATATCTTGAGGTTGAAGCCCGCGGCGAGGGACGAACCCGGCTCGTGGAAGCCCGGCCAGTAGAAGTATTTGGCGAGGCGGTAGAAGCCGAAGGCCATGTCGTTCCAGGGGCCGACCCATTCGGCGGCGTCGATGGTGCCGTTTTGCAGGGCGGGGAAGATGTCGGGACCGGCCAGCGTGACGGCGGCGGCGCCGAGACGGCGCATGACCTCGCCGCCAAGACCCGGCATGCGGATCGAAAGGCCCTTCAGGTCGTCGAGCGAATTGATTTCCTTGCGGTACCAGCCGGGAAGCTGGACGCCGGTGTTCGCCGCCATGAAGGGCTTGATGTTGAAGCCCCTGGCGAGATCGTCCCAGAGCGCCTGTCCGCCGCCATGATAGATCCAGGCGTTGATTTCGGCGGCGGTCATGCCGAAGGGCACGGCGGTGAAGAAGTTGTAGGCCTTGGACTTGCCCTGCCAGTAATACTCCGCACCGTGATAGATGTCGGCGGCGCCGCTCGACACGGTGTCGAAGCATTCAAGCGCGGGGACCAGCTCGCCGGCGCCGAACACCTTGATCGACAACTGGCCATCGGTCATCTCGCGAATGCGCACCGCGAGACGCTCGGCGGAGGCGCCAAGGCCCGGATAGTTCTTCGGCCAGGTGGTGACCATCTTGAGCTGGCGCTTGCCCTGTGCGATGGCAGGCGCGGGCATGGTGGCGGCGGCAAGGCCCGTGAGGCCAGCGCCTGCCAGAAACGAACGGCGTTTCATCGAAGACTCCCCGATTTACTTCCCCAGACCCGTCCACCGTTTCATGGAAACGGTGAACGGCTCGAATTCCTTATTTTGCCGCGTTTCCGGACGGACAAGAACGCACTTGGCCTGGAAACGCTTCCGGGCAGCCGCGTTGCTGCCGCCTCATCCCCATTGAAGGGGTACAATTGGCGGCCAGTATAGGCACGCGGGCGCGGGGCGCAACGGCGGCGGGAAGGTGCCGCGCTAGACGGCCATTCGCCGCCAGCCTTCGTTGGTCAGGGCTTCGAGGGGCTGGAAGCGGGTCTTGTAGGTCATCTTGCGGGAGCCATCGACCCAGTAGCCGAGATAGACGTAAGGCAGGCCGGCCATGCGGGTGCGCTCGATGTGATCGAGCACCATGAAGGTGCCCAGGCTGCGCCCGGCGTCGTCCGGCTCGTAGAAGCTGTAGACCATGGAGAGGCCGTCATCGAGCGTGTCGGTGAGGGCGGCGGCGATGAGCGGCCCCGTTTCGCCCGGACCGGCGGCAAGACGGTATTCGATGATGCTGGTGCGGATCGTCGTGTCCTCGATCATGGCGACATAGTCGTGCTCGGTCATGTCGGCCATGCCGCCCTCGGCGTGGCGCGCATCGAGGTAGCGGCGCAGAAGATCGTATTGTTCGCCGGTCGCGGTGGCGGGCCGGACGAGGCCGCGCAGGCCGGCATTGCGCGCGACGATGCGGCGGAAGGTGCGGCCGGGCTCGAACTCGCCGGCAAGGACACGCACGGAGACGCAGGCCTGACAATCCTCGCAGGCCGGGCGATAGGCGATGTTCTGGCTGCGGCGGAAGCCGGCCTGGGTGAGCGTGTTGTTGAGGGAGACGGGTTCGTCGCCGAGGAGATGGGTAAAGACCTTCTTCTCGTAGCGGCCCTCCAGATAGGGGCAGGGCTGCGGCGACGTGATGTAGAACTGCGGAAATCTGATGCGGGACTGGTCCGTCACTGCTCTCTCATATCAAGCCGTCAGCGTGTCTGCCGTTAGAGCCCGTAGTACCAGGGGGCGAAGAGAGAATAAGCCAACCAGAGCAAAATGACGAGAGGCGTGCCGGTGCGGACGAAATCCCGGAATTCGTAGTGGCCGGGGCCCATAACCAGGAGATTCGTCTGATAGCCCATCGGCGTCGCGAAGGAGCAGTTGGACGCGAAGATGACGGCATAGACGAAGATCAGGGGGTCGACGCCGAGCTGCGTTGCCGTGCTGATGGCGATGGGGGTGAAGAGAACGGCGGTCGCATTGTTCGTCAGCACGTTCGTCGTGACGGCGATGGCGAAGAAGAAGGCCGAGAGGATGACGGGTATGCCGTAGCCGTCGAATAGCTGGACCGAGGCCAGGGCGATGGCCTGAGCGCCGCCTGTCACTTCCAGCGCGGCGGCGACGCCGAGCATGGCGCCGACCATGAGGAAGATGCGGCGGTCGATCGCGCGGGCGGCCTGGCGGACATTGAGGACGCCGAAAGCGATGATGGCGAGGGCGCCGCCGATGGAGGCGATCTCGATGGGCAGGATGCCGGTGAGCACGGTTGCCACCATGACGCCGAAGATCGCAAGCGCGCGATGCGCGAGCTTCGGGTCCGGCAGTTCCGTCGCCGACCATTCGAGCAGCAGGACGTCGCGGTTGTGGCGAAGCGCCTGGATCTGGCTCGCCTTGCCGAGAACAAGAAGGACATCGCCCGCTTCGAGGCGGATGTCGTTCAGCAGGGTGCGGATCATGCGGCTGCGGCGCTGGACGCCGAGCACGATACAGCCCGTCTGGTGGCGGAAGGCGATCTGCTCGATGGTCTGGCCGATCATGCGCGAGCCCGGCGCGACGACGGTTTCCGCAAGGACGAGTTCGCCGCCGGGCTTTGCCGGACCGCCATTCGTGTCCACGCCTTCGGCGAATCGCTCTTCCAGCATGCCTTCGAAGATGCGGGACCCGGACTTGAGCGCCTCGGTGAGCGTCAGGCGTGTGGCGGCGACGATGACGACATCGCCCGCCGAAAGCGTCACGTCCTCGAAAGGCGGCAGGATCGGATGCTCGCCGCGCTGGATCATGCGCACCGTCATGTCGCGGAGCGGCGGGAAGAGGCCCGCCATGGAACTCACGCCGAGAAGAGGGTGGCCGGAGGTGATTTCGAGCTGGGCGATGTATTGCTTGCCGCCGCCCGCGTCGCTTCCCGAAAGCTCGATGGTCGGACCGCCGCGATCCGGCACGAGATGGGGCACGACGAGCGTCGAATAGAGGAAGCCGATACCGGCAAGGAAGAGTCCCGGCACAACGAAATCGAAGATGCCGATGGGCGGCAGGTGCGAGGTGAGCACCACGCCCGCCGCGAGAAGATTGGTCGAGGAGCCGATCAGCGTGGTCATGCCGCCAAGGATCGACACGTAGCTCAGTGTCATCATGACCTTCGGCGCGCGCCGACCGAAGCGCCCGGCAAGCGTTGCGAGCACCGGGATGAACATGACCGCGACGGGTGTGTTGTTCAGGAAGGCGCTGATGGTGGCGACAAGCAGGAAGGTGAAGAAGATGGTGAGGCCGGGTCTCGTGGAGCCGAGATCGGCGACGTAGCGCGCCGCGCCATCGAGCGCACCCGTCTGGAACATGCCCTGGCCGATGACGAGGAGCGCGAGCACGGCGATGAGCGCCGGGTTGGCAAAGCCTGCGAGAAGCGTGGTCGGCCCGAGAAGATTGCGGCCATCGCCCCCGGCGACAGGAAAGAAATAGAAGAAAAGCAGCAGTGCGCTGAGGATCGCGAGGGCGGAGACCTCAAGCGAAATCCGCTCCATGCTGAAGAGCACGACCGCGGCCAGAATGAAGCCGTAGGTCACCCACATCTGCCAGAAGAATTCCATCTCCATACGCGCGTCTTTTTAATGAGCACCACGATGCCAGTCATGGCCGTCATGCTTGAGAAGTGAAACTGCAGGCGTCTAGCGAAAGGGCCCCGGTTCAGACTGAACTGCTGCGGACGAAGACAGTACCGCAAAGATAGTCGTGGAGACAGCGGCGGCGCCGGTTGAAGAAGGGAACGACGAGGACGAGAACCGTGCCGACGGCTACCGTGACATAGAAGAGAAGGGTCTGGAGGGCGGCTTGCAGGTAGCCGGGGCGGCGCCCGTTCCAGGCGCGGAGTTCTATGCCCTGCCAGCGCATGCCGGGCGTGGCCGAATGAGGGCCGCCGAGTGTGAAGGTGAAATAGGCGAGCGCGACAAGCGGGGAAAGGGCGGCGCCCGGCCAGAGAAGGCCCAGGGTCAGGGTTCCAAGCACGGCGAAAAGGGCCGTCGTCAATACGATCAGGATGCAGACCACCAGCAGATCGGCCAGGAAGGCGAGGCTGCGGGCGAGGATGACGCCCTCGAATGCCCCGGCGGGCCAGGCGTAGCTTTCCGAAGCGGAAAGACCCGTTTGCGCTATATTATTGCTTTCGCTCATCTTTTCCCTGTCGTCCCGAAAACGGCCCTATTCACATAAGGGCAGGAAAAAGGGAAAGCAAGGAAAGCGCGAGGCGGCGCCGGAAAGAAATCAGGGGCTGAAGCCGGGCGGGGTGACGGGGGCTTCGCGCAGGAGGACCACGGAAAGGCGGCGGTTCGCGGCCATATAGGGGTCTTCGGGGAAGAGAGGTTCGGAATCCGCCTTGCCGACGACCTGATAGATGCGGTCGTTGGAAAGGCCACCCTTTTCCAGAATGCGCCGTACGGCGTTAGCGCGATCGGATGTGAGTTCCCAATTGGAGTAGCCAGGACGGCCCGCCAGCGGGTTTGCATCGGTATGGCCCGAAATGCTGACGCGGTTGGGCAGGCGAACGAGAATCCTCGCCACTTCGTCAAGAAGCTGGCGGGTGCGCTCGTAAGGTTCGGCATTGCCGGAGGGGAACATGGAGCGGCCGTCCTGATCGACGATCTGGATGCGCAGCCCTTCCGGCGTTTCGTCGACGATGATGTTGCGCGAAAGCTCGGCAAGCGCCGGGTTCTCGCGCATGGACTGGCGGATGCTTTCCGCGGCGTTCTGGAAATTGCTCTCGTCGCGAGCCGACTTCTGGTGCATCAGCTCGTTCATCTCGGCGGCGCGCTTGGCTTCCTGCTCTTCGACCTCGGGGCTTCGCGGCTGGGCGGGCGTCGAGATTGTCATGACGACCTGCGGCTTGGTGCCCGGCATGCGCGCGCCTTCTTCATCGAAGGCGGTGCCGCCCATGATGCCGCCGGCACCGCTGGTCGAGCGGCTGACATTCGCGGGGGCGAAATAGTCGGCGAGGCCCTGCTTCTGCTCCGGCGTCGTCATGCTGATGAGCCACATCAGCAGGAAGAAGGCCATCATGGCGGTCACGAAGTCGGCATAGGCGATCTTCCATGCGCCGCCATGATGGGCATGAGCGGCCTTCTTGATCTTCTTGATGATGATGGGTTGTTCGTTCGACGCCATGGGAGGCTATCTGCTTTCTCGGTTCGCGGGGTCAGCCGGCGGGCTGCAGGGAGGCGGTCGACTGTTCCACTTCGATGAAGGAGGGGCGGACTTCCGACATCAGCGCCTTGCGGGCGAACTCGATGGAGACGGCCGGCGCGTAGCCCGACATGTGGGCGAGGAGGCCGGCCTTCATCGACAGGAAGTATTTGGATTCCGTTTCGTAGATGTTGCGGAGCGACTGGGCCATCGGCGAGAAGAAACCATAGGCGACGAAGACGCCGAGGAAGGTGCCGACAAGGGCGCCGCCGATGAGGTGGCCGAGAATTTCCGGCGGCTGGTCGATGGAGCCCATGGTCTTGATGACGCCGAGCACGGCGGCGACGATGCCGAGGGCGGGCGTGCCGTCGGCGAGCGCCTGCATGGCGCTGACGATGCGTTCGCGCTCCTGATGATGGGTTTCGAGTTCCTCGTCCATCAGGGCTTCGAGCTCATGGGCATTTTCGGTGCCGAGCGTGATCATGCGCAGGTAGTCGCACATGAACTCGACGGCATGATGATCGGCGGAGAATTTCGGAAACTGCTGGAAGATGGTGCTCTCGGCCGGGTTCTCGACATGCGCTTCGAGGGCGAGGTTGCCCTTGCTCTTGGCGAGTTTGAAGAGAGTGTATTGGAGACCGAGCAATTCGAGATAGGCCGCCTTGTCGTAGCGCGCGCCGCGGAACAGCGTGCCGAAAAGGCTGCCGACGCTTTTGAGGACGGCCGGCGGATTGCCGATGACGAAGGCGCCGAGCGCGGCGCCGAGGATGATGACGCCCTCGAAAGGCTGCCAAAGAACCTCAAGGTGAGCGCCCATCGCGGCATAACCGCCGAAGACGCTCAGGATAACCACGAGAATGCCTACGATCAGCCGCATTTGCCCACGCACTTTCCTGCAGATTACTTGCGGCTGCCGATTATCAGCGAGCCCGCCCCTTCTCTGGCCCGTATTCTCACGGTGAGCGTCTTAACAGCCGGTTTAACCAAGACGTTTTGCGCGAATATCTGCCGTTTTGCGTGGGCTGGTGTTGCACGGCGCGGGCAGGCTGGCTTAAACCGGGTTCCGGCAGATTAAGAAACCGTTGACTTCGGAGCGTGCCTCCGGGGACGGGCAAGGGAGTTGAGCATCAGATGGCGGCCCAGAAGATCGTGACGGAAGGCAGCGCCGACGACGTGCGCAGGTTCCGCAATGCGCTTGGCTGCTTCACGACGGGCGTCGCCGTCGTGACGGCCCGGCCGGACGATGACGAGCCGATCGGCATTACGGTCAACTCGTTTTCCTCCGTCTCGCTCGATCCGCCGCTCGTGCTCTGGTGTCTCGACAAGAAGTCGGACACGCTGTCCCTGTTCGAGAAGGCGACGCATTTCACGGTCAATGTGCTCCGGGAAGAACATGAGGACGTGTCGTCGCGACTCGCGAGGAAGGGCGCGCACAGTCTCGAAGGCGTGGATCTCATCGAGGGAGCAAGCGGCACGCCGGCGCTGAAGGAGGCGCTTGCGCATTTCGAGTGCGAGGTCGAGGCGCGGCACGATGCGGGCGATCACATCATCATGATCGGGCGGGTGCTGAAGTTCGACTATGTGGAGGAAGGGCGTCCGCTGCTCTATCACCGCGGCGGCTACAGCTTCCTGCCGCCGGCCGTCTAGCGTCCGAAAGGGTGGATTAGAGGCTCGAGGCCTGCTTCTTTTCCGCCGCGTCGAGCTCAAGCAGATTGTCGCGCATCCGTTCCAGGCTTTTCAGCATGGCGAGGTAGTCCTCACGCGCGATGCCGTCGATCGCGGCGGCGTGGAGCCGTTCGTAGTGATGCTGGCCGATATGCTTGTTGGCGTGGAGGAGCGGCGTCAGGCAGATGCATTTCGCGCGGCCATCCGTCGGATGAGTCCGGCGCTCTACGAGACCCAATTCCTCCAGTTCACCAACATAGATGCCGGCGGAAACCTTGTGGATCGCGAGCGCGTTCGCGAGCTCCGTCTGCGTCTGGCCGTCGCGTTCGAGAAGTTCGAAGACAATGCGCGTCTGATTGCGGGTGAGGCCGGTGCGGCGATCATAGATGGTTGCCAGCATGGTGCCGACTTCCGTGATCGCGCGAAGGAAGTGCTCCGGTGCGAAGGGATCGGTTGCCACCGGTTCCGGCGATTCCGCTTCAGCGGCGCTATTTTTTCCTGTCATGCCCCTCGGTCCCGTTGCGTCACGAAAGCACACGCAAAGTGACAGCATCAAGACATCACCGCCGCGCAATTTGGACTATGACGAAGAAACATAACTGGAATTTCGTCGAAGAACCTGACGTTCGGGCGCAGCGATGATTTCGTAAAGATGGATTACTAAAAAATCCGCCGGTGGTCACTCGTTAATATCGGGGGAGGAGGCCCCGGGCAAACGGAAAGCATGGGAATCGGGGTCGGCGATGGAACCTGGTGGATCGAAGGCAATCGCTGGTGCCACAGCTCCAAGGTTATCCAGTATGGTGCCAAGGACTGTTACGACATGACCCGCGAGGGCGACATCGTGCGGCTTTACTACGCGCCCTGCACCTTCCGGTCGTCGCAGCTTTGCCGGACGGGACACATCGCGGGAGAAGGCCGGATCCAGTAGATTTACCGGAACGAGAGGGAGGCTCCCGCGCATCGCGCGGGGGCCTTTTTGCGCTGTGCGAGGGAGACCTGTTAGATAGGCGCTCGATACAAAACGAGGCGAGGAGGCCGCAAGTGAGCAGGGTCGCATTTATCGGGCTTGGCGTGATGGGATATCCGATGGCGGGACATCTCCGGAAGGCCGGGCACGAGGTTACCGTCTACAACCGCACGCAGGCGAAAGCGGAAAACTGGGTGGCGGCCCATGGCGGCGCATTCGCAAAGACGCCGAAGGAAGCGGCAGCCGGCGCCGAATTCGTGTTTGCCTGTGTCGGCAATGACGACGACCTGCGCGAGGTGACGGTGGGCGCGGAAGGCGCGTTTCACAGGATGGAGAAGGGCGCGGTCTTCGTCGATCACACCACGGCATCGGCCGCCGTTGCGCGCGAGCTTTTCGCGGTCGCTGAGACGAGCGGGTTTGCCTTCATCGACGCACCGGTCTCGGGCGGCCAGGCGGGCGCGGAGAACGGCGTGCTGACGGTCATGGCAGGCGGGGAGGCGGCGGCTTTCGAGAGAGCCGCCTCCGTCATCGATGCCTATGCGCGGATGGCGCGGCTTATCGGACCTTCGGGCGCGGGACAGCTCACAAAGATGGTGAACCAGATCTGCATTGCGGGGTTGGTAGAGGGACTCGCTGAAGCTCTTCATTTCGCGAAACAGGCGGGACTCGATGCCGAAGCCGTGATCGAGACGATCTCGAAAGGGGCGGCGCAGAGCTGGCAGATGGAAAACCGTTACAAGACGATGATAGAGGGCAAGTTCGATTTCGGCTTTGCGGTGGACTGGATGCGCAAGGATCTCTCGATCTGCCTCGACGAGGCGCGGCAGAACGGAGCGCATCTTCCGGTGACGGCGCTTGTCGATCAGTTTTATTCGGAGGTGCAGGCGATGGGTGGCAAACGCTGGGATACGTCGAGCCTGATTGCGCGGCTCAACAAGGTATGACGAACAGCTCCCGCCAGTTGCGTTTTGCCTCGGTCCTGGATGTGATCCAGCGGCTCGATCCTTCCTATCCGGTGTTCTGCGTCTTCCCCGATGTGCTGCGTGCGCGGGCGAAGACCTTCGTGGACGGCTTTCCGGGCACCGTTCTCTATGCCGTGAAATGCAATCCGCATGCATTCGTGCTGAGGGCGCTGACGGAAGGCGGCGTGCAGCATTTCGATACGGCGTCGATTTCCGAGATCGCGAAGGTGACGGAGCAGCTCCCCGACGCGCATTGCTACTTCAACCATCCGGTGAAGGGGCGGGGCGCTCTCGAAGCGGCGGCGGATGTCTACGGCATCAAGGATTATGTCGTCGATCACCCGGACGAACTGGAGAAGGTCGTGTCGATCGCGGGTACCGACATCACCATCGAAGTAAGGATTGCGACGCCGAAGGGAAGGGCCGTCTACGATCTGTCGGCAAAATTCGGGGCAACGCCGGACGTCGCCGTGGCGCTTTTGAGGCGCGCGAATGCGCTTGGCTGCAGGACGGCGATAGCCTTCCATGTCGGCAGCCAATGCCTCGATCCGGCAGCTTTCCGGGTGGCGATGGAGATGGCGATGAAAGTTGCCGGCGAGGCGGGCGTGCCGCTCGAATATCTCGATGTGGGCGGCGGATTTCCAGCGAGCTACAAGGGCGACGTGCCGCCGCTTCAGAGTTATTTCAATGCGATTTCGGATGCGAAGGAGAAGCTCGGCATCGGCGTTCCTCTGTTTGGTGAGCCGGGGCGCGCGCTTGTCGCCGAAGGATGCTCGGTGCTGACGCAGGTGCATCTGCGCAAAGGCGACGATCTCTACATCAACGACGGCATCTATGGATGCCTTTCCGAAATTCGCGACGGCGATCTCGATCCGCCGGTGCGGGCGCTACGCCGGGACGGCCCGGTGGAGGGACCGCTGCGCCCGTTCCGCCTGTTCGGCCCGACATGCGACAGCCTCGACGTGCTGAAGCTGCCCTTCGATCTTCCGGAAAATATCCGCGAGGGCGACTGGATCGAGTTCGGATTGATGGGCGCTTACTCGATCGGGATGCAGACGGGATTTAACGGTTTCATAACCGACACGGTCGTGCGCATCGACGGGATGCACGAGGTTTTCGTCTCCTGATTTTCGGCTGATTAATTCGCCCGTCCGTCATTTCGCGTTCTTTCGTTTCTGAGGCAAAATGATTTCGTCCGTTCACGGAGCGTTCTCATATTAAGGTTGACTTAAATGTTAACATCGATAACATGTAAATTATCGAGACAAAGCGAGAACGCCGAAGGGGTGATGGCGATGCGCGCGCGGATGCGGGGACAGAAGACGAGCTA
>JACIYQ010000062.1 GCA_014359855.1 Parvibaculum sp. | reverse complement strand
TCGCCGGTCTGCGGATTGATGCGCGCGCGGATTTCGTTTTCCGCGCCGTAGCGCGAACGCGCCGCTTTCTGGATCGCTTCCGCCATCGCCTCGATGACGACTTCGCGGTCGATCGACTTCTCGCGCGCGACCGCATCCGCGATCTGCAACAGTTCAAGCCGGTTGGCGCTTACTGCCGGTGCCATTCTCTATTCTCCGTCGGAGGGGACGTCGGGATCGTTTTCCCGGCCCTGTCTTTTGAGGCTTTCGCTTATGAGGTCGTCGCTCATGACGAGCTTGGCCTCGCTCAACTTCTGGAACGGCAGGCCGAGAACCTGCGGCTCCGAGTAACCTTCGATGTCGCACTCAACGAGAACCTCGCCGCCTTCCACGCCCTGAAGCAGGCCGCGAAAGCGTTTGCGGCCCGACATGGGCTCGGAAAGTTCGATCTTCACCTCGAAGCCCTGCCAGCGTTCGAAGTCCTTGGGCCGCGTCAGCGGGCGGTCGATACCCGGCGAGGAAACCTCGAGATTGTATTCGCCGGGGATCGGGTCCTCGACGTCGAGCACGGCCGAAAGAGTGCGCGAGAGTTCCTCGCAATTTTCAACCGACATGGTGCCATCGGCCCGTTCGGCCATGATCTGGAGCGTGTGGCCGTCGATAAGCCCGAAGCGGATGCGCACGATCTCGAAGCCGATGCCCTCGGCGCTCGGACGCAGAAGGTCGAAGACCTTGCGCGCCACACCGGAGGGCGCGACGAGATGCGTGTCGAGGATCGCAAGATCCGTCGCATCGTCATCAGATTTCCTGCCGGCACCCGTCGAGGCCAATCGCATTCTCCAGAGCGCGTCAAAAGCGAGGCTCAGATAACAAAAAAAGCGGGCCCCCGTTTCCGGAGACAGCCCACTCTCTAGAGCGTCGCTGACTTGTTGGCGCCTATATAGCGCCATTTCGGGCGCGAGGGCAAGGGCCTCAGGCCCGGCGGAAGGAGAGGTAGCAAGGCGTGCGCCCCTCGCGGATCGCTTTGGCCTCGTAGCGGGTGCCCGGCCAGCCGTCATAAGGGGTGCGCCAGCCGGACGCGTTTTGCGCCGTCCAGAGGAAGGTTTCGCCCTCTTCCCGGTTGAAGCGGCTCACATGGGCAAGCGTCCAGGCGATGTAGTCGGGGATGTCGCTCGCGAAGCGGAGCTCGCCGCCGGGCCGCAGCGCCCTTGCGAGGAAACCCAGCGTCTCCGGATTGATGAAGCGGCGCTTGTTGTGGCGCTTTTTCGGCCAGGGATCGGGATAGAGGATGAAGACGCGGGCAAGGGAGGCCGGCGCAAGCCTTTCGAGCAGGAAGCGCGCGTCGTCGTTCAGGATGCGCACATTGGAGAGCCCGCGCGCGTCGATTTCGGAAACGAGTTTGGCGACGCCGTTCACGAAAGGCTCGCACCCCATGATACCGGCACGCGGATGCGTCTGCGCCTGATGGGCGAGATGTTCGCCGCCGCCAAAACCGACTTCGAGCCAGACTTCATCGACATCGCCAAAGAGGGTGCGAGGGTCGATCATGCTTTCTTCAAGCGAAATGGAGACCCTCGGAAAGAGGGTCTCCATCAAATTCGCCTGACGCGGCTTCAGGGTCTTGCCCTTGGTGCGCCCATAGACATGGCGGCGCGACGTTTCGTTCTCGCCGTTCACCAACGCACCCTGTTTCCCGTCAGCGGATTTCTGCCGCGATCTTGCCGGCGAGGTCGGTCTTCTCCCAGGAGAAGCCGCCATCGGCATCCGGCTGACGTCCGAAGTGGCCATAGGCGGCCGTGCGCTCATAGATCGGCCTGTTGAGCTGGAGATGCTCGCGGATACCGCGCGGCGAGAGATCCATGCATTTCGCAACGGCCTTCTCGATCGCTTCTTCCTCGACCTTGCCCGTGCCGTGCAGATCGCAATAGATCGAAAGCGGCTTCGAGACGCCGATCGCGTAGGCAAGCTGGATCGTGCAGCGCTCGGAAAGGCCCGCCGCCACGACATTCTTCGCGAGGTAGCGCGCCGCATAGGCCGCCGAACGGTCGACCTTCGTCGGATCCTTGCCGGAGAAGGCGCCACCGCCATGGGGCGCCCAGCCGCCATAGGTGTCGACGATGATCTTGCGGCCGGTGAGGCCGGCATCGCCATCCGGGCCGCCGATCACGAACTTGCCGGTGGGGTTTACGTAGAACTCTTCTTCCGGCGGGAACCAGCCCGCGGGCAGAACTTCCTTCACATAGCCGCGCACGAGTTCGCGCAGATCGGACTGCTTCACGTCTTCCTTGTGCTGCGTGGAGACAACGACCGAAGTGACGCCCACGGGCTTGCCGTTTTCGTATTTCAGCGTGACCTGGCTCTTCGCGTCGGGCTCGAATGCCGGGCACTCGCCGGAATGACGGGCATCGGCCATGCGCTTCAGGATGCGGTGCGAATAGTAGATCGGCGAGGGCATCAGCACATCGGTCTCGGTGCAGGCATAGCCGAACATGATGCCCTGGTCACCGGCGCCTTCGTCCTTGTTGCCGCTTGCGTCCACGCCCTGCGCGATATCGGCGGACTGCGCATGCAGCAGAACCTCGCAGCGGGCGTTCTTCCAGTGGAAGCCCTCCTGCTCGTATCCGATCGCCTTCACGGCATTGCGTGCCGTTTCCTCGATCAGTTCCCTGGTGATGGAGGCCGGACCGCGCACCTCACCGGCGAGGATGATCGTGTTCGTTGTCGTCAGCGTTTCGCAGGCAACGCGGGCAAAGGGTTCGCGCGACAGAAAGAGATCGACCACGGCATCGGAAATCCTGTCGCACACCTTGTCGGGATGGCCTTCGGAAACGGATTCGCTCGTGAACAGGAAATTTGACCTAGC
>JACIYQ010000061.1 GCA_014359855.1 Parvibaculum sp. | reverse complement strand
CCGCCACGCCGAAAAGCCCGAGCCCCGCGATGATCGGCGCAACCTGTATCCCCCATGTCTGCAGGATCGTCGCCACAGCGACGAGCACGACCGCGGTCTTCGCGCCGGCAATCAGCCAGTCGAGAATCTCCGGCGTCAATACGCGCTCGAGCTTCTTGATACCCTGGCTCACCGGCCCAACGCAGTTGTAGAGCGCCCAGAAGATCGCAACGATGATGAGCGAGCGATTCAGATTTTCGGTGAAGGTCCGCGCCACATCCTCAAAGGCCAGATATTCCGTCGCGAAGAAAAAACCGAGGGCAAAGAAAAGGAAGCGCAAGGGGTTGCGGATCGCATCGCGAATATAATCGTCGATCTTCGTCTCGGTGCGCTCCACCCAGCGGTCGGCAATCGCCAGCACGAAGCGGGTGAAGAGCCCACGGAGCACATAGAAGATGCCGAAAATACCGATGGCGATCAGTATGTCGCCAATGCTGTGACCAAGCACGCCCGTCTGCCAGACGTCCTTGACGAGTTCCCAGTAGTCCGAGAAGTTTCCGGCGATACCCTGCATCCCCCGAGAACCTCTTCGATCAAGCCGCCACGGGCGCGCGCTCGCGCGTCGCGGAGAAGCGTATCTTCGGCCACTTCTCGAGCGTATAGCCGAGTTCCCACGCGCTCTTGCCCATGAAGACCGGCGCGCCGTCGCGGTCGGTCGCCATGTTGCCGCGATGCGCCTCCATGAAGCGCTTGAGTTCGGCGGGGTCTTCCGCGCTTACCCAGCGCGCCGTTTCATAGGGCGCGGGCTCGAAATGCACCTTGATGTCGTATTCGGAGGCAATGCGCGAAGCGAGCACTTCGAGCTGAAGCTGGCCGACGACGCCCACGATCCAGTTCGCGCCGATCTCCGGTTTGAAGACCTGCGTCACGCCCTCTTCTGCCAGGCTTTCGAGCGCGCGGCGCATGTGCTTCGCTTTCATCGGGTCGTCGAGGCGTACACGGCGCAGGATTTCCGGCGCGAAGTTCGGAATGCCCGTGAAGGTCAGGTCTTCCATTTCGCTCAGCGTGTCGCCGACGCGGATCGTGCCATGGTTCGGGATGCCGATAATGTCGCCCGCATAGGCCTCGTCCAGAAGTTCGCGGTCCTGCGCGAAGAAGAGGATCGGATTGTGAACGCCGATCGTCTTGCCGCTGCCGGAAAGCTTCAGCCGCATGCCACGCTTGAACTTGCCGGAGCATATGCGCATGAAAGCCACACGGTCACGGTGGTTCGCGTCCATGTTCGCCTGCACCTTGAAGACGAAGCCGGAGACCTTCGGTTCCGTCGGTTCGACAATGCGGCTCGCGGCGGGCTGCGCGCGCGGCGGCGGGGCGAACTGCACCACGGCGTCGAGCAATTCGCGCACGCCGAGTTTCCGGAGCGCGCTGCCGAAATAGATCGGTGTCATGTGGCCCGCGAGATAGGCATCGATGTCGAAGGCGGGGCTGCCCTCCCGTGCGAGTTCCATCTCCTCGCGGAACTTCGCGAGTTCGTCCGCACCCGCATATTCGGCGATCTTGTCGCCATCGAGGCTTGGGGGTTCTTCGTCGCTGTGTTCCGTTCCCGGCTTCGCATAGGGAACGAAGCGGTTGTTCACCGGGTCGAAAATGCCGCGCAGCAGACCGCCCATACCCGCCGGCCAGATCATCGGCACGGTGTCGAGTGCGAGTTTCGAGGCGATCTCGTCCATCAGATCGAAGGGGTCCTGGCCTTCGCGGTCGATCTTGTTGATGAAGGTGATGATCGGCACGTCGCGCAGCCGGCAGACCTCGAAGAGCTTCAGCGTCTGTGCCTCGATGCCCTTCGCCGCGTCGATCACCATGATGGCGCTGTCGGCAGCGGTCAGCGTCCTGTAGGTGTCCTCGCTGAAATCCTCGTGGCCCGGCGTATCGAGCAGATTGCAGATGATGCCTTTGTATTCGAAGGTCATCACCGCCGACGTCACAGAGATGCCGCGGTCCTGCTCGATCTTCATCCAGTCCGAACGCGCACGCCGGTTGTCGCCGCGCGCCTTCACCTGCCCGGCAAGGCGGATCGCCCCGCCTTTCAGCAGCAGGTTCTCGGTCAGCGTCGTTTTACCCGCGTCGGGGTGGGAGATGATCGCGAAGGTCCGGCGGTTCCGGACCTCCGTTCCCACCTCGCCCGGCCGGGCGGCGGTTTCGGTCGTACTCACGTTGAGCTCCTCAGGATTTGCGGCGGACACTAGCCGAAAGCGCCCGAAATCGCCACCCGGGACAAAAAGGCACGTCTTCGACAAAAATGGCCGCGACAAACTGGCCAATCCTTGGCAGCGGTGTCCCGTGCGAACATGACGCCATTCGACATTCGATAAAGAAAGAGACCCGATGACCACCGCACGAGACATCATTGAGCCCCATATCGAGGCGGCGCTGGCCGAGGCGGCCGAGAAGCAGATCTCGGCCGATGCCATGGCCCGCATCATGTTCGAGAAGGTGCTCCACATCTGGCGCGACGTCCGCGCCCCGGAAGACATCAAGGCGGAACTCATGGAAGCCGCCAATCATCTCGACCCGGACGAAGACTTCATGTTCATGCGGCCGTGAACGGCCTCTGGATGTTCATGCGGCCGTGAGCAAACGGGCGGGCTTACGCCACTTTCTCCTGCAGGAAGTGGCGGCCCTCCCGGTCCTCGATCTCGATCACCCAGATATCCGGATCGAAGCGCCTCTGCTTTTCTATATAGGCATCGGCGTCGGCTTCGGGCTGCCGGCCCTTCGACAACCAGACGAGAGAGCCGTCGCCCTCCCGCGCCGGGCTGAAAACCTCGGCTTCACCGTTCAGCGGATTCACCTTCACGAGCACGGTGCCCGAGGTGTCGTCGCCCCGGCGCACGACCATCGCCATCGCGCCCGCCGCCTGCGCGCGGCGGATCAGCGCTTTCACCCAGATGTCGGCTTTCAGCCTCGGCGCGATGTCCATTGTCGTTTCCGTTGGCCCCTGTGACCGTTTGTTGCCGTAACCCGAGCGCCCCAGCGTCTTTCAGGCCGCTCCCGTTCATGCTTAACGCGTTTCCCGTTTGCGGAGGGGGCCACGCGGCATTAGACTTAATCACACTTCATTAAGACAAGTCGCCGGTCGCGAGAACCCGGTCAAGCGGGAAGCGCGGCATTCACGGGGCAGCGGGGTTGCCATGAGGGACAAGAACTTGGCCTTGAATTTCCGGGAAAGTGTCCGCCTTGCCGGCCTTTCCGTTTCCGCCGCCTTGCTGATTGCCGGCTGCACCGTCGTCCAGGGTGGCAACGCCTCCTCCAGCGAACCCGAAAAGAACAAGGCCGAGCTTGTGGCGAACGAGGCGGCACTCGTGACGAACGACGCCATGACCACGGCCGGCACCGCCACCTCGGTTGCTTCCGCCAATATTCCGATCCCGCTTCCCGCGCCGCGCCGGGCAAATCCGGTTCAGGTCGCCTCGATCGATCCCTCCGCCGGCGTTGCCGCGCTTGCCGCGCGGCCGGGCATGGCCGATCTCGCGGGCGTCTATGTCGATTACGGTTCGGCCCTTGCCGCCGCCGACGCCAACAAGCTCAACACGCCGAGCGATGTGCGCCGGGCGCTGGCCGCTCTGCGCTTCCAGGAGCCGGATGTGCTCGCCGAGGGCTGGTATACCACGCGGGCAATGATCGCCGCCGAAGATCCGGTCTTCGCTCAGGGCGTGCGCGGCGACGTCCGCGCGCGCGGCAAGGCGGCCGTTCTCGAAGCCCTCGCGGCGGACGAGAACTACATCATGCAGCTTCCCGGCGTGAGTTCCGCTTCCGCCGCCGTCGCCGTCTCCATCCGCAACGAGCATCAGCGCATGACCGGGCTCGCCGCCCGCTTGATGGATACGGCCTACAAGTTCCAGAAGCAGAAATGGGGCATGAGCACGCCGCTGCCGGGCGCCGCCGAAACGAAGTCGGCCGCCCTGGAGGATGAAAGCCTCGCCGGCAAGGCCCGCGCCGTTCTCGCCGCGCTGTCGCCGGTGTCGCGCGCGGAAGCCTATTCGCCGAACGTCATGACCCGCATCCTCACCCTCGGCGCCTATCAGGTAATCGAAGGCTCGATGGAGAAGGGCCTCGCGGAAGGCCGCACTCCCACGGGGCGTTGCCT
>JACIYQ010000060.1 GCA_014359855.1 Parvibaculum sp. | reverse complement strand
GGCCTCAAGGTCGGCCATTCGACGCGCTCCATCGCCGATTGCATCCGCCTCTCGCGCGAGGATTTCACCATCCGCACCGCGCTTCTCGAGGCGCGCTTCATCTATGGCGACCGCGACCTCTTCGCCGAACTCGAAACCCGCTTCGACGACGAGGTGGTGAAGGGCACGGCAAACGAATTCGTCGAGGCAAAGCTCGCCGAGCGCGATGTCCGCCACGCCCGTGGTGGCGAGAGCCGCTATCTCGTCGAGCCGAATGTGAAGGAAGGCAAGGGCGGTCTTCGCGACCTCAACACGCTTTTCTGGATCGCGAAATATGTCTACCGCGTGAAGCAGCCCTCCGATCTCGTCAAGGTCGGCGTCTTCACGAAGGAGGAATACCAGACCTTCCGCAAGGCGGAGAATTTTCTCTGGGCGGTGCGCTGCGAGCTGCACTTCCTCACCGGCCGCGCCGAGGAGCGCATCACCTTCGATCTCCAGACCGAAATGGCCAAACGTCTCGGCTATCAGGAGCATCGCGGGCTGAAAGCCGTCGAGCGCTTCATGAAGCATTATTTCCTGGTCGCCAAGGATGTCGGCGATCTGACGCGCATCTTCTGCGCCGTGCTCGAAGATCAGGAGAAAAAGAAGAAACCCTCCATCGGCCGCTTCATGCAGGCGATGCGCCGCAAGAAGGTCATTCGCGGCTTCACCGTGGAGACGGGCCGCCTCTCCGTCTCGAATGTCGCCTTCTTCGAGAAGGACCCGGTCAACATCATCCGCCTCTTCCATGTCGCCGACCAGCACAGCCTCGACATTCACCCCGACATCCTGAAGCTCGTCACGCGCTCGTTGAACTTGATCGACGCCTCGCTGCGCCGGAACGAGGAGGCGAACCGCCTCTTCCTCGAAATCCTCGCCTCGAAGAAGACGCCCGAAATCACGCTGCGCCTGATGAACGAGGCGGGCGTGCTCGGCCGCTTCGTGCCCGATTTCGGCCGCATCGTCGCGCTGATGCAGTTCAACATGTATCACCACTACACGGCGGACGAGCACCTGCTGCGCGCCATCGGCATTCTCTCCGAGGTCGAGAAGGGCAAAGAGCGCGACGAATACCCGCTCGCCCACGAACTCATGGGGAAACTCAAGAGCCGCAACGCGCTCTACATGTCGGTCTTCCTGCACGACATCGCGAAAGGCCGCGACGAGGATCATTCGGACGCGGGTGCTTCCATCGCGCGCCGCCTCTGCCCGCGTCTCGGCATGAGCGAGGGCGAAACGGAAACGGTCGCCTGGCTCGTGCAGAACCATCTCGTCATGTCCGATGTCGCCCAGCGCCGCGACATCGCCGATCCGCGCACGGTCCGCGACTTCGCCGATCTCGTGCAGAGCCCGGAACGGCTGCGCATGCTCTATGTGCTCACCGTGGCGGACATCAAGGCCGTCGGCCCCGGCGTCTGGAACGGCTGGAAGGGGCAGTTGCTGCGCCAGCTCTATTTCGAAACGGAAGCGCTGCTGCAGGGCGGCGAGAGCGCGCTCAACCGCAAGGCCCGCGTGGTGGAAGCGAAGGAAGCCTTGGCCGCGCGTCTTTCCGATTGGTCGAAAGCGGCGGTGGATCGCTATCTCAGGCGCCATGGCGACGCCTATTGGCTATCCACCGGCACGGACATGCAGGAGCGTCACGCCCGCTTCATCGAGGAGGTGAAGGACGAGCCGCTTGCCATTGCCGCCGCGCCCGAGCCCATGCGCGCCGTCACCGCGCTGACGCTCTACACGCAGGACCATCCCGGCCTCTTCGCGCGTTTCGCGGGCGCCTGTGCGGTTCTCGGCATGAACATCGTCGACGCGAAGATTTTCACCACGCGCGACGGCATGGCGCTCGACATGCTCTGGGTGCAGGACCCGGACGGCACGGCGATCCGCGAGGAGCGCCGCATCCGCCGTCTCGAAGACATGATCCGGAAAGTTCTCGCGGGCGAGGTGCTGCCGCCCGACGCGATCGAGAGCCGTCAGCGCCGCGAGCGCCGCGCCGATGCCTTCACCGTCGCCCCCCAGGTCTTCATCGACAATGACGCCTCCGACGACTACACGGTGATCGAGGTGAACGGCCTCGACCGTCCGGGCCTCGTCCACGCGCTCGCCCGCGCGCTCTTCCATCTCGGCCTCACCATCGGCTCGGCCCACATCACGACCTATGGCGAACGCGCGGTCGATGTCTTCTATGTAAAGGACGTGATCGGCCACAAGGTCACCAACGCCAACAAGAAGAAGGCGGTCGAACGCCACCTCCTCGAAGCGCTGGCCGATCCGATGACGAAAGCCCGCCCCGCCAAACGCGCCAAACGCGACGACGCCGCGGCGGCCTGAAAAAGAACGTCATTGCCGGGCTTGACCCACTGCTGCCCGGTTTAATTTTCAATCCCGAATTTAACCGTCATGACCCGGCCCTCCTTCAAACTTTTTTGGCGGGTCATGACGGTTAAATTTGGATTCGAAAATTAGACCGGACAGCAGAGGCATGAGGCGGGCCATGACGGTTTTGGGTTTTAAAACCGGCCCGGCTTTCTGAATTCGGAGCCGATCAGGACATCCGGGTGATCCAGTAAACCCGATTTCGCGGTTCCGAGTCCCGAGTCCCGAGTGCTGGCGAACAGGCGTTTCGCTCGCAAAATCAAAAGCTTGAACCAGCCCCGAAAAATTTAAACCGGACAGCAGTGGGCTTGTCCCCGGGACCCACTCGCACTTCAGCTTGCCGCAGCAGCCAATGGATTTCGACGATGGTTGCCAGGAATCGGTGTCAGTAGTTAGAACGAGGAGGCAACCTTTCGATTGCCCCGATATCGGAGAACGCCTGTGCCGTTCAATGTGACGCTCATAAAGCAACGCCTCTACTGTCACGACCAGATAAATCGCTCCATATCGCGGGACTATGGTCTGGGCAATCGGGAGTTTCAGGATCCCGAGCCGTTTATCGAGGCCTTGCTGGAGTGTTTGGGGCAGGCCCCGAGTGACAATCCACTTTGCGTTGAACATTCGGTCAATAAGGTTTTTGAGGCGGCGGTCCGTGCGCTGGCAAGCAACAGTCGTCAATGGATTCAGTTCCTGCGACGCCAGGAACGGTTGAAGGAAATTCTGTGCGACTACGATGCATGCGAGTTTGTGTCCACGATTAACGCCACTGACGAACACAACGTTGTCGAGGAGATCGTCGGCTTGCTGGGCGGTCAGACGGCGAGAAGGGATGCAAAGGCGATTGTGAAGTGGGCGCGATTGCTATGCGCATGTCCTGACTACTACAAGAATGTCATCGTCGCTTTGGCTCTCGATCTCTGTCGCGAAGCAAACGAGAAATGTCGGCGTCAGCCTTCTGCGGCCGAACTGCTGCCCGCCCTTGTCGGGGCGCTTGTCTCGAAAACGAGACGATCGCGCGAGCGTTACAGGCGGTTGAAGATTCCCTGCGCGTGCGTCGGACTTCCGGGCATGCGTTACGTTCTCGCGAGCGAGTTCTTGCGAAATCTCGGCTGGAACGGTTTCAAGCCTGACCGTCATGTCAAAAGGCTGATCGAGCGCTGGCACCCCGGTTTGGCGGCGGAACAGCCCATCGAGTGCTACATCGCTCTCGCAGGCACTGGCGAGAGAGAGTTCCGGGAGTTCGTTCAGTACAGTCTGACGGGAATGGCGTTAACGCCGCCCGGCATTTCTTATTCGCACATGGACAATCTGATCTGGTTGCTCGGTGCCTATGTTGAGTGAACCGGAAATGAAACCGGCGCAAATTATCTTTCTCCAGATTGATTGGTGGTTCGCGCTGGAACGTGCCGGCTATTTCGGTACCGACGGTTTTCCCTGTCGCCCCGCGGCGTCGGAATAGACCTCCCCGTCGCGCCGTCCGATACCTATGACGCGCACTTCGATTGTGTCGTCCACCACCTTGTAGACGAGCCGGTAGCCGGCGCGTCTGAGCTTGATCTTGTAAATATA
>JACIYQ010000006.1 GCA_014359855.1 Parvibaculum sp. | reverse complement strand
GCCGAATACGAGGCCTTCCTGAAATACGAGCAGATGAAGACCAAGTTCGACTACATGCAGGAATGGGGCGTCGAGACGAAGGAAGACATCGCCAAGACGCTCGCCGTCTTCGGCGGCTTCACGGAGGGCGTCCAGCTCTTCGCCTCCTTCGCCATCCTCATGAACTTCCCGCGCTTCAACAAGATGAAGGGTATGGGCCAGATCGTGACATGGTCGGCCCGCGACGAGACGCTTCACACGGTTTCCGCCATGAAGCTTTTCCGCACCTTCATCGACGAGAACCCGGAAATCTGGACCGAAAGCCTCCAGAAGGACATCTACAAGGCCTGCGAGACCATCATCCATCACGAGGATGCCTTCATCGACCTCGCCTTCGAAATGGGTGGCGTCGAAGGTCTCTCGGCGCAGGAAGTGAAGGATTACATCCGCTATATCGCCGACCGCCGCCTCGTGCAGCTCAATCTCCAGCCCATTTACCGCACGGAAAAGAACCCGCTGCCCTGGATGGACGAGATGTTGAACGGCATCGAGCACACCAATTTCTTCGAGAATCGCGCCACCGAATACTCGAAGGCATCGACGCGCGGCACCTGGGACGAGGCTTTCGACTGACCTGTTTGCATGGCCGCGGGCGCGAAATGCCCGCGCCACAGGCACTTTTCAACAGTTTTTCGCTCCGATGCCCGCCAGATATGAACTTATCGCTTGGCCGAATCGCGCGACTCAGTGAAACTCGATCCCGAACTTATCCGAGGGAATTCAAACATGGCCACTAAACCCGCTGCCAAAAAGGCACCCGCCAAGGCACCAGCGAAGGCACCTGCTGCCGCTGCTGCAAAGAAGACTGCCACGGCGCCGACGGTGCCGATGTCGAAGCTGATCGCCGAACTTGCCGAGAAGCACGGCATGTCGAAGAAGGCGGCGACCGAACTCTTCGGCGACTTCGTCGAACTGACGGTGAAGAACCTGAAGAAGGGCAACAAGGTCCGTCTGACCGGTCTCGGCATTCTTCAGGTGCGCAAGCGCGCAGCCCGTATGGGCCGCAACCCGGCGACCGGCGAAGCCATCAAGATCAAGGCCTCCAAGAAGGTTGCTTTCCGCGTTGCGAAGGACCTGAAGGAAGCGATCTGAGGCACTGCCTTACGAGCTTTTGAAGTCATGAAAGCCCGGTTCCGTGAGGAGCCGGGTTTTTGCATTCCGGTGCGGCGCCGGAGTGCTCCCAAAAATGTCACAATGGCCGTCTAGCTATTGTCCCATGCGTATAATCCTCGCCGCCTTCATCGCCTTCTTCCTCGCGTCGCCCGCTTGGGCCGGGCCTGTCTGCGCCACGCGCGAGGAGGCCGCGCCCGCTCTCTCCCTCCTGTCGGATGCGATGACTGGCGGCCGCTTCGCCGCCTATCAACCGGTGGAACTCGCGGTCTGGGACGGCAATCCGGTTCAGGCGAGCGAGATTTCGATCCGCGAGGATTTGCGGACGCTGCGTCCCTGGTTCGACGGCCTCGTTACCTACGGCTCACACAGTGGCGCGGAACTCATCCCCGGCATAGCGAAGGAACTGGGCTTCCGCGCCGTCGTCATGGGCATCTGGAACCCCGATGACGACCGCGAAGTCGAAAACGCGCTCGCCGCGTGGAAGAACCATCCAGACATCGTGGTCGGCGTCTCGCTCGGCAACGAGATGGTTTTCGGCCGCCGCGGCACATGGGAGGGATATGCGCGCGCCATCGGAAAATTTCGCGATCGCGCGCCAAAGCTCCCGCTCGCCGTCACCGAACCCTTCGCGACCTTCCTCGACGATCCGGACGCGAAGCCCGTCCTCGCGAAGCTCGATTTCATGGCGGTGAACATCCACCCCGTCTTCGAACCGTGGTTCAAGGACGTGCCGCCCTTCAACTGGGCGGATTTCGTGGTGCAGGCGGGCAGGCGCCTCGCGGCGGAG
This sequence comes from Parvibaculum sp., assembly GCA_014359855.1. Classification (GTDB taxonomy): domain Bacteria; phylum Pseudomonadota; class Alphaproteobacteria; order Parvibaculales; family Parvibaculaceae; genus Parvibaculum. The sequence continues at coordinate 5,082 of JACIYQ010000006.1, read as the reverse complement.
GCTTTTTGCGGGCCGATCCTCGTCAAGGAAACGGGCGTGCCGACCGCCCCGGCGGAGGAAGGCTTCACACCTGAAAGGCAGCGCGACTTTTATGTCGAGCTCGCGAGGCAGTTGCCGCCATCCCGCCATCTCGCCTTTGCATATTTCTCGGCCTTCGATGCTCCTTGGCGCGTCTACGACGAGAGCGCGGTTGCAGGCCACCACCCGGAAGAAGCCCATTGGGGCCTCTTCACGGAGAAACGCGAGCCGAAGCCCGTCATGGAAGTTGTACCGCGTCTCGACTAGGCGCGCGCCTGCTCGTCGAGCGGCACGTTCGCCGCCGCCTTTTTGAAAGCGGGCCGCGAGGAGATGCGCTCGTAATAATTCACGACATTCGGGAATGGATCGAGGCTCACAAAGCCCTTCGCGAGGTGCACGCTGTAGCCGACATTCGTGTTCACCGTGCTGAACCCGCTTTTAAGCAGGTAGTCGCGGTCCTTCAGATGCGCGTCCACCACCTCGAGCGATTTCTCGAGCCGGCGCGATTCGAGCTTCTGCACCACGGGCGAGCGGTCTTCCTTCGCGATGAAAACCTTCTGCTGCACGAGGCTCGCGCCATGCACGGCTATCGTCTCCGCATAATGGAGCCAGATCAGCCATTCGGTGCGTTCCGGATGGCCGGGCGCGCGATGCAGCTTTCCCTCCGGGTCGTAATGCTCGCCGGGATATTGCGCGATGGCGCCGGATTCGAACACCGATACCCCGTCATCGACAAGGCAGGGGACGCGGCCGAGCGGCGAGATGGAGAGATATTCCGGCGTGCGCAATCCCTCCACGCGGAAGGGAAGCTCCTTCAACTCGAACTCGATCCCCATTTCATGGAGCGCGCACCGTTGCAGTGATAAAGCGTGAGCATTCCGCTCCCTGTCGGTTCTGTTTTCGGCAACTCTAGTGCATTTTGCAGGCCGTGCGGCAGGATTTCGCGGCTCTTGCCCGCCGCGCCCGAGCGTCTACACTCCGCGCCCGGCAGAGAGCCGAATACGAGAATAGAACGATGACACGATTTTCAATCGGCCTTTTGGCGCTTCTCGCCTGCCTGCTCGCGGCTGTGACCGCGCGGGCGGAAGCGCCGTCCCGTGTCGTCTCCATCAACCTCTGCTCCGACATCGTCGCAGCCGATGTCGCCGCGCCGGGCACGCTCAAATCCGTCTTTCGCCTCGGCCGCGATCCGGAGGACTCGCCCGTGGCCGCGCTTCTCGCCGATGTGCCGCCGAACGATGGCCGTATCGAGGACATTCTTCCCTTCGCGCCCGATCTCGTCCTCGCGCATGAGTGGACCTCGCCTTTCACGCTCGATCTTCTCGCCCGCATGAACATCCCCGTCGCGACCGTGAAGGATGCGCGCAGTTTCGAGGACATCCGCGAAAACATCCGCACCGTCGCCGCCGCCCTCGGGCGCGAGGAGAAGGGCGAGGAGGTGATCGCGCGCTTCGATGCGGAGATGGCGGCGGCGCGGCGCGAAAGCGCGAATGCGCCCACCGCGATCCTCTACCAGGACCTCGGCAGCGCGGCGACGCCGAATTCGATCCTCGGACGCATCCTCTCGCTCACAGGCTTCCGCAATGTCGTCGCGGAAGAGAATGTGGTGGGCCTCGCCTATCCCGGCATCGAGGACGTGATCGCCTACCGGCCCGAACTCATTGCCCTCGGCATCTACCGTCCGGAGGCGCCGTCGCAGGCCAACGCCGTGCTGGAGCACCCGGCGCTTCGCCTCTATCGCGAACGCTACGCCGAAGAAGTGCGCCTCGCCGCGGGCGGATGGACCTGCAGCACCCGCTTCGTCGCCGGCGTTGCCACGCGCCTCGCCGCCACGCATGACGCGATGATGGCGGAACGAAAAAATACAGGCGTCATCCCGGCGAAAGCCGGGACCCAATCCACCTTTCGTTCCTCTCGCGCGGCAGCCGATGAAACGGTGAGGGAACCGTGATGCGGGCTCCTCTTTCTTCGTGGATGGTGAATTCAGTTCTCGCCGCGCTGACGCTTTTCCTTTTCGCCGCCTCCATTTATGTCGGTCGCGGCGGCGACCTTCTGATGGACAAGTTCGCAACCATCGCCGAAATGGATCGCGACATCGCCTGGCTGGTGCTGACGGAAATCCGCCTGCCGCGCGCGCTGCTCGGTCTCCTTGTCGGCGCCTCGCTCGGCCTCACGGGCGCGGGCCTTCAGGGCCTCCTGCGCAATCCGCTGGCCGAGCCGGGCCTCATCGGCGCGTCGGGCGGCGCGGCCCTCGGTGCCGTGCTCGTCTTCTATTCGGGCCTTTCTCTCAGCTCGATCGGATTGGCGACCGTCATGCTCGTTCCCCTCGGCGGCATTGCCGGGGCGCTCGTGGCGCTCGCCGTGCTCTATCTGCTCGCGGGCCGCAATCCGTCCATCGTCACCATCATTCTCGCGGGCGTCGCGATCTCCGCCTTCACCGGCGCGCTCACCTCGCTCTCGCTCAATCTCGCGCCCAGCCCCTATGCCGCGCTCGAGATCGTCTTCTGGATGCTGGGCTCATTGACCGATCGCAGCATGCTTCAGGTCTGGTTCGTGCTGCCTTTCATGGGGGCAGGCTGGCTTCTCGTCGCCTCGACCTGGCGCGCGCTCGATGCGCTTTCGCTCGGCGAAGACACGGCCGCAACGCTCGGTTTCTCCATGAAGTCGGTCACGCTGCGCGCCATCCTCGGCACGGGGCTCGCCGTCGGCGCCGCCGTCTCCGTCACCGGCGTCATCGGCTTCGTCGGTCTCGTGGTACCGCATCTCATGCGGCCCCTCGTCGGCCAGCGTCCGGCCTCGCTCCTTCTTCCCTCCGCCTTTGGCGGCGCGGCGCTCGTCCTCGCAGCCGATCTGCTGGTGCGCCTGCCGGCCGATGGGCCGGAGCTGAAGCTCGGCGTCGTCACCGCGCTTGTCGGCGCGCCCTTCTTCCTCTGGCTCATTATCCGCACGCGAAGAGAGGCTCCCTGATGCGCCTCGCCGTCGAAAATCTTCATGCTTCATTGGGTGCCGCGCGCGTCATTCGCGGCGTCTCGCTTGGCGTCGAAGGCTCGCGCTTCGTCGGCCTCATCGGTCCAAACGGCGTCGGCAAGACGACGCTCATCCGCGCCGTCGCCGGCCTCATCCCCTTTGCCGGCAGCGTCACGCTGGACGGGAACCCGGCCTCCGCCATGAGCCCGCGAGCCCGCGCCCGCGCGATGTCCTATCTGGCGCAGGGCGCGGGCAGCCATTGGCCGCTCGAGGTGTCGCGCCTCATCGCACTTGGACGCCTGCCCCATCTTGAACCCTTTCATCGTGCGAGTGCCACCGACGAAGCCGCCATCGCCCGCGCCATCGCGCTTGCCGGCGTTGCGGAATTCATTGGCCGCGATGTGCTGACATTGTCGGGTGGCGAGCGGGCTCGCGTGCTTCTGGCTCGTGCGCTTGCGGTTGAGGCGCCCTTGTTGCTCGTGGACGAGCCTGTCTCCGCGCTCGACCCCTATCACCAGATCCGCATCATGGAAGTTCTGCGCGCCTATGCGGATGAAGGCCGGACGGTCGTTGCGGTCCTGCACGACCTCTCGCTCGCCGCGCGCTATTGCGACAGGCTGATCCTGCTCGACAACGGCCAGGTGAAGGCGGACGGCGCGCCGGGCGACGTGCTGACGCCGCAGAACCTCCGCGATACCTACCGCATCGAGGCGCTCATCGGCGGCGAAAACGAGCGCTTCGTCCTGCCGGTGAGGCGGGTGGAGTAAGGGCTACTCTGCCGCGCTGACGGCCTTGCCGAAAATAAATAGCGGCCCTTGCGAAATGCCCCGATCGGGCCCTTCCTTGGCTGGCTTCCATGGGTAATCATGGCGCCAGCCGATTTGCCCGCCCGCCGAGGCCCCTCCCGATGCACGACGTTCTCACGCTGAATTCCGTCACGTTGCTGATCGTCATTGCACTCGGTTGCGGCTTTGCCCTGATGCGGCTCCGCCAGCCCGCCATCGTCGGCTACATCCTAGCGGGTGTGGTTCTCGGCCCCGGCGGCCTCGGGCTCATCCATTCGGCGGAGGGCATCGACCTCTTTGCGGAACTCGGTGTGCTCCTCCTCCTCTTCGTCATCGGCATGGAGCTCGACCTCAAGGCCTTCCGCAATGTCTTTCGCATTGCGCTCTTCTGTGCCGGTCTCCAGTCGGCCGTCGCCATAGGGCTGACCTGGGGGGCGGGCACGGTCCTCGGCTGGGGCTTCGAGCGCTCCCTTGTCCTCGGCTTCGTGCTCTCGCTGTCGTCAACCGCCGTCGGCATCAAGATGCTCGCCGAAATCGGCGAAACCCGCACCCATGCCGGCCGCCTCACCATGGGCGTCCTCATCGCGCAGGACCTGCTCATCATCCCCATGCTGGTCGTGGTGCAGTCGCTCGGTTCGGCGCGCGGCGCGGATGTGGGTTTCGATCTGCTTCTCGTGCTTAAGCTCTTTGCCGCCGTCGCGGTCCTCGCGGGCGTTGCCGTGGTGCTCACGCGCCGCGAGCGCATCGAGCTTCCCTGGAGCCGTCATCTCCGCCGCCAGCCGGACCTCGCGCCGCTTGCCAACATCGCCTTCTGTTTCGTCTTCGCCGCCGTCTCCGGCTATATCGGTCTCTCGCCCTCCTACGGCGCCTTCCTCGCGGGCCTCATCCTCGGCGCCTCGACGGATCGTCGCGCCGCGATCTTCTTCACCTCTCCGGTGCAGAGCCTCTTCCTGATGATCTTCTTCCTGTCGGTCGGTCTCCTGATCGACCTCGGGTTCATTCTCGAAAATCTCGGCGTCGTTCTCCTCCTCGTCTTTGTCATTCTCGTCGCGAAGACGGCAACCAATATCGGTATTCTCCATTTTCTGCGCGAGCCCTGGGACAACGCCTTCATCGCCGGTCTCGTCATGGCGCAGATCGGCGAGTTCTCCTTCGTGCTGGCGAAGGCCGGCCTCGGCGCGGGCGCGATCGACCGCGAGACCTATCAGCTTGCCCTGTCCGTCATCGCCTTGAGCCTCGTCGTCAGCCCCTTCTGGCTCGCCACCGCGCGCCGCATTCACGGGCTTCGCCACAACTTCCAGTTCACGGGCGT
>JACIYQ010000059.1 GCA_014359855.1 Parvibaculum sp. | reverse complement strand
GTGCCGCTGACGGACAATCCGGGCCGCGCGCTCAGCTGGGGCGTGGCGGCGGCGGGCGTCGTGCAGTTCCTCTGGCTTGCCGTTTCGCTCTGGCGGGCGGGCATGGTCCTGCGGTTGCGTATGCCCCGTCTCACGCCGGATGTGCGCCGCCTCTTCCGCCTCGGCGTTCCCGGCGTCGTCGCGGGCGGCATCACCCAGGTCAACCTCACCATCGGCACCATGATCGCCTCGCTCCAGGCAGGCGCCGTGTCGTGGCTTTACTATGCCGACCGCATCTACCAGTTGCCGCTCGCCGTCATCGGCATCGCGATCGGCATCGTGCTGCTGCCGGAGCTGTCGCGCCGCCTGCGCGCGGAGGATCATGGCGGCGCAAGCTGGAGCCAGAACCGCGCCATCGAATTCTCGATGCTGTTGACGGTGCCCGCCGCCATTGGCGCGGGCGTCCTCTCCCATGACATCATCCGCGTGCTCTTCGAGCGCGGTGCCTTCACGGCGGCCGACACGGCGGCGACATCGCTCGCCCTCGTCATCTACGCGGCAGGTCTTCCCGCCTTCGTCCTCATCAAGGTTTTCCAGCCGGGCTTCTTCGCGAGGGAAGACACGAAGACGCCGCTCCGCTTCGCCGCGATTTCGATTGCCGTCAACATCGCGGTCTCCCTCGCGCTCTTCGTGCCCTTCGGCTTTGCCGGCATCGCGACGGGAACGAGCGTCGCCGCCTGGGTCAATGCCGGGCAATTGGGCACGCGGCTCTACCGGCGCGGCGAGTTCACGCCCGACGCGCCGCTTGCGCGCCGCCTGCCCCTGATCCTGCTTGCCGCCGCCGGCATGGGGGCCGCGCTCTGGTTCGGCGCCTCCGCCCTCTCGCCCTTCTTCGCGGGCGATCTCCTGACAAGCATCGCCGCCCTCGGCCTCCTCATCGCCGCCGGCATCCTCGTCTATTTCTCCCTCTGCCAGATCACCGGCGCCATCCGCTTGCGTGACCTCCGCCGCGCCTTCACGCGGGGCTGAAAAACCGGGGACAGATTTTTTGCGGTTGCGCGGCTTGTCCCCGGTGGCGGGGACAAGAGCGCCTTATGTGACAGTTTCATGACATTCTGGTGACAGTCGGGCCTGTTTCCGAGAATCGTTCCAATCTGACGGGGATTGCCTTCGCGGCTCATGCGCCGCATAACCTCCCGGATTCACGCCCTGCCCGGCCATGGAACCTGTCGAATGGAACAGCCCCGAAATCGCGTCTTCTCCGGTGTGCAGCCCACCGGCAATCTGCACCTGGGAAATTATCTGGGTGCGATCCGCAATTTCGTGGGCCTCCAGGAAACGCATGAGTGCCTTTATTGCGTCGTCGACATGCACGCGATCACGGTCTGGCAGGAGCCGAAAGAACTCGCCGCGAACACGCGCGAAGTCGCTGCCGCCTATATCGCCTCTGGCATCGATCCCGAACGCCACATCGTCTTCAATCAGTCGAAGGTGTCGGCCCATGCCGAGCTCGCCTGGATCCTGAATTGTGTCGCCCGCATCGGCTGGCTCAATCGCATGACGCAGTTCAAGGACAAGGCGGGCAAGGATCGCGAGAAGGCGAGCGTGGGCCTCTATGCCTATCCGGTGCTGATGGCGGCTGACATTCTCGCTTACCGCGCAACGCATGTGCCCGTCGGCGAGGACCAGAAACAGCATCTGGAACTTGCCCGCGACACGGCGCAGAAATTCAATAACGATTTCGCCGCGCCGGATTTCTTTCCGTTGCCCGAACCCCTCATCATGGGTGAGGCGACGCGCGTCATGTCGCTCCGCGACGGCACGAAGAAGATGTCGAAGTCCGATCCCTCCGATCTGTCGCGCATCACCATGCGAGACAGCGCCGACGACATCGCGAAGAAAATTCGCAAGGCGCAGACCGATCCCGAGCCCCTGCCGGAAACGGTCGAAGGGCTTGCCGGCCGTGCGGGTGCGGACAATCTCGTCGGCATCTATGCGGCGCTCTCCGGCAAGACCAGGGCGGAGGTTCTCGCCGAGTTCTCCGGCGCGCAATTCTCCGTCTTCAAACCGGCGCTTGCCGACCTCGCGGTCGAGAAACTCACGCCCATCACGACCGAAATGAAACGTCTGATGGACGATCCGGCCTATATCGACAGCGTGCTGGAAAAGGGCGCAGTGCGGGCCCGCGCCATCGCCGATCCCGTGATCGCGCGTGTGCGCGAGCTCGTCGGCTTCATCTGAGCGGTTCCGTTCCGGGCGAGGGGCCGCTTGACCGGCGCGCGATGCGTCCCATCTAAGAGATGGTCCGTGCGCGCTCAAATCCGTTCCGGAGGAACGTCCATCCATGTCCTTTTCTGACCGTATCGCAGGCTGGCGCGAAAATCTCCGTCACCGCTGGATGTACCGGCGGGGCGATGGAACGCAGTCTCCGGCAGGTGGAGCAGGTGGCGCGGCCGGGCAGGGCGGCGGAATCGGACGTCTTCTGGGCGGGTTGAACAGGCCCGGCATGGGCAGCATGGCGAAGCGCGCAGGCCTTGCGATCGCCGTCATCATCCTTCTCTATTATCCGATCGGCATGCTCGTCGTTCACAAGGTGGACGATGATATCGACTTCGTACCTTCCGCCGCCGATACGATCGAGGGCGGCAGCATGGCGGTCGCTTTTACCGCAGGCCTCATCGAGCGCGAAGTCAATGAAAACAACTGGACCGCGAACGATCCCTTCTTTCAGCCGGGCGTCCTGCTCGACAACATGCCGAACTTCCAGCAGGGCCTCATGTCCGCGCTGGCGCGTTTCGGCTTCGAGCTGACGGACCAGCTTGGCCGCACGCGCGGCTCTTCCGAAGCCGATCCCGATCTGCAGCGCGCGGCGGGCCTCCTGCAATATCCCGGCAATGTCTGGATCTGGAATCCGAGCGTCTCGCTCGCACCGCGCGCCAGCTCCGAGTCGCAGTATCGCGATGCCCGCAAGCGCCTCCTCGCCTACAACGCCCGCCTCGCGAAGGGCGAAGCGAACTACGACATACGCGCCGACAACCTGCTTGCGACCATCGAGCGCTTCGCCGCCGATCTCGGCTCCTCCTCGGCGCTGATCGACCGCCGCGTCAACGAGGATGCCGGCAATTTCTTCGACAGCCAATCCGACGACATCTTCTATTTCACCAAGGGCAAGCTCTACGGCTACTACATGGTGCTCCAGGGGTTGGGCCAGGATTTCGAACCGGTCATCAAGGAGCGCAATCTGCAGAAGCCCTGGAACGAGATGATGGAGAGCTTTCGCAAGGCCGCCCTCCTCAATCCCTGGGTGGTGATGAACGGCGCACCCGACGCCCAGTTCCAGCCGAACCATCTCGCCATGCAGGGCTTTTACCTGCTCCGGGCGCGCACGCAGCTGCGTGAAATCAGCAATATCCTGCTGAAATAGCCTTCATTTCAAATGCTTGCCGGATGCCCCGCGCGGTGGCAGCATCCCGCCCATGAGCGAATCCGAGACATCCGGCCAGGGCGCGGCGCTGCAGAAGCGGCGCAAGTTCCTCGTCATCGTGGACGGCACGCCGGAATCCGAAGTGGCGATCCACTTTGCGAGCCTGCGCGCCTCCCACACGGGCGGCGTCGTGACGCTTCTCGCCGTCATCGAGCCGGGCGAGGCCTCGCAGCAATGGCTCGGCGTGAAGAACATCATGCAGGAAGAAGCCCGCGAGGAAGCGGAGGAACTGCTTCACCGTCTGGCGGCGCATGTGAACGAATATGCCGGCATCATGCCCGAGTTGATCATCCGCGAAGGCCGTCGTGACGAACAGGTGATGCAGCTCATTCGGGAGGACAAGGATGTCGCGATCCTCGTCCTCGCGGCCGGCACGGGCAAGGAAGGCCCGGGGCCCCTGGTGAGCATGGTCGCAAGCGCATCGGAAAAGGCATTTCCCATTCCCGTCACCGTCGTGCCGGGCAATCTCACCGAGGAAGCGTTGAGGTTGCTCGCCTGATTTGGCGCGGCTTGATTTGACGGCCCGCACGGTCCATCTATAGCGCGTACGAAGCGGCGGGGTTCCGCCATTAACCCACGCTACCGAAAAGGCTTTTCTCATGTTCATCCAGACCGAGGCGACGCCCAACCCGGCGACCCTGAAGTTCCTGCCCGGCCGTGAGGTGCTTGGAGAGGGCCGTGCGGCGGACTTTCCGGCGCGCGAGGCTGCCGAGCGCTCGCCGCTCGCCATGCGGCTCTTTGCCGTCGAGAACGTCGCCGGTGTTTTCTTCGGCGGCGATTTCATCACCGTCACCAAGTCGGGCGGCGAATGGCAGCACATGAAGCCCGCCTTGCTCGGCGCGATCATGGAGCATTTCACGAGCGGCGCGCCGGTTCTCTTCGCCGCGGGTGGCGCGGACGATGCCCATGCGGAACATGACGGCGAAGACGGCGAGATCGTTTCCCAGATCAAGGAACTCCTCGACACGCGCGTGCGTCCGGCCGTGGCCCAGGACGGCGGCGACATCACCTTCCAGGGTTACGAGCAGGGCGTCGTCTTCCTCAACATGCAGGGTGCCTGCGCCGGCTGTCCTTCCTCCACCGTCACGCTGAAGCGCGGCGTGGAGAACATGCTGAAGCACTACATCCCCGAGATCGTCGAAGTGCGCCAGATCTGACCGCCGGTCAGGGGCATGCGCCCCGGACTGGCGCGCGGACGGCAGAAAGCGCTATCGTGACGCTATCTG
>JACIYQ010000058.1 GCA_014359855.1 Parvibaculum sp. | reverse complement strand
GGCTTCATCAAGCTCAATGCGCTGCGCCTGCGCCTGCTCGCGGCCCGCGACAAGAGGGTTGGAAAGTAATGCGTATCGACGCCATCCCGATCGGCAAGAACCCGCCGGACGACATCAACGTGATCGTCGAGGTGCCGCATGGCGGCCACCCGGTGAAATACGAGATGGACAAGGAATCTGGCACGCTTTTCGTCGACCGTTTCATGCACACGGCCATGCAGTATCCCTGCAACTACGGCTTCGTGCCGCACACGCTGTCGGATGACGGCGACCCGGTCGATGTGCTCGTGGTGAGCCGCATTCCGGTTGTGCCCGGCGCCGTCATCCGCTCGCGCCCCATCGGCGTTCTGATGATGCATGACGAGGCTGGGCAGGACGAGAAAATCCTCGCCGTGCCGGTCGAGAAGCTCAATCCCTATTACAAGAATGTCCAGAACTACACCGACATGCCGGACATTCTGATCCAGCGCATCACTCACTTCTTCGAGCACTACAAGGATCTCGAGGAAGGCAAATGGGTAAAGGTCGACGGCTGGAAGGACGCGAGCGTCGCGCGCGAGCTGATCATGAAGGCGGTTGAGGCGGGGAAGAAGAGCTAACCCGGATCGGCCGACATCGCGAGCGTGCGGCTGATTGCCATGAGCGGACGGCCGCTCTCCTTGCGCCAGACGTTGAACGCCTCCTGCACCGCACGCATGGCCTTCACTGAGGTCGGCGCCTTGCCGATACACCTGCCTTTACAAGCGCCGCGACAACCGAAGGCGACATCACCCAGCCGTCGACGCCCATCTGCCGCAGGAAAAACTGGGCAGACGCATCAGACAGACGGTCCCCGCGCTTCTTGAGCGTGTCGAGAAGGCCGGCGAAGTCCCCTGGCTTCGAGACGGCGAAGAACGTACCGGCCGAACCGTGTTCACTCGCCAGTTCGCAGACGAAGCGCGCATTGTTTCGTGTCGCGACGATCTTCGCGCCGTTTCGCACGATGCGCGCATCGCCTGCGAGCCGCTCGATATCTTCATCGGCATAAAAGGCGATGCGGTGCGGGTCGAAGTGGTCGAAGGCCTCCTCGAAGCCCGGCCACTTGTTCTCGATCACCTTCCACACGAAGCCCGCCTGGAAGACGGACTTGGTCATGGCCGATAGCCAGCGGTCGTCCCCGATCTTGCGGAGGGCGGCGGCGCTTTTCGGCTTCGGCAGTTCCGCTTCGACGGCTTTGGCACCGCCATGTCTTTTCGCGGCGCGGGCGAAGATCGTTTCGAATTTTTCCATGACCCCTCCCGGAATACCGGAAAAGACTAGCCCAGCCTCAGGGCAGCCGCCACGGGTCTTCCGGACCGAGCACATGACCCGAGACTTCCTGCATCAGTATTTTTCCCTTGTCCGCATTCGTGAGAATGACGATACCGGCGCGCCGCGAAGGATCGATCACCATCATTCCGCGCATACCGATATTGGTGCTGGTTTGCCAGAGGGTCAGGCCGCCCTCGTGCTCGCGCGTGCCGAAACCGAGCCCCCAGCCGAACCGGTCTTCCTTTCTCTCGGCGACCGTCACGCGACTCTCGATCATCGTCGCGCGCAACGGTGGCCCGATAAGCGCTCCGTCGGCAAAGCCCGCGACGAAGAGAGCAAGATCATGCGCACTCGAGCGAAGCGACAGCGCGGCATTGAAATCGTCGCCGTCTCGCGCGGGGAGCGGCACCTGCCAGGTCATGAAAAGCAGGCTCATGAGCAACACGGCAACAAAGAGGATCGGATTGAACGAAGAGCGCCGCACGCCCCGCGACAGCACCCCGTCCGACCAGCCGCGATCGAAGATGAAACGGAGATACTGAACCGCGGCAATGATGAGCGCGATCGCCGCCAGCCACACGATGAAATAGCCGAGACAGAAGAGAAGCGCCCATCCGCCCTGCAGATAATAGAGAATGGCGCTGGCGCCAACCGGGGCTATGACAGCGGCGGGAACGAGGTCGAATGGCTCGAGCTTCAGCCGGTGAAGTCCGAGCCGCACCACCAGCACGGTCGCGATCGCAAGCACCGCAAAGATGACGGCCATCGGGCCTGCGAACGCGGAGATCGGCATCCAGAGCGCGTGATGACCGCGCGCGACTTCCCCGACAAGCCCTTCGGGAATGATATAGCCCGAAGACGACATGCCGAGCGGCCGGAACAGGCGTTGCCGCATCAGGCGGTCAAAAGGGACGCCCTCGATCTCCGCCATCACATGGGCAAGATAGACATATCCCATGCCCGAATAGCTGAACTCGGTCCCCGGCTCGAAAGAAAGGCCGCGCGACCCGAGCCGCACCCGGTCCGAAAGTCCCGACCGATGGTTGAGCACTTGGCGGAGCGTCACCGTCGCAGACGCTTCCTCGTTGGGCAGCCAGGGTGCTTTCAGATAGTCCGACAATGGCGTGTCGAGCGACATCTTGCGTTCGCGCACCAGCAGCATGGACGCATAGGCCTCGAGCGGCAGACCGAGGCCGCCGGCTTCGAAAAGCGTGTGCGGCGTCACATCCTGATCGCCGTCCGCGTCGGCGTAACCATATCCCTTTTCGTAGACGATGCGCCCATCGGCGATGACAGCGAGCGCAACGCCCGGAATATCGAGCTCCTTCATGCGCCGCTCGATGAAATAGTCGAGCGTATGGCGCATCTCCGCCTGCGGCCAGCCGATCATGCCCGCTTCAGGATCGTCCTGCGCTAGGGCCGCCTGAGCCATGACCATGTGTGGCATGAGACACAATGCGAACAAAAGAAACAGGCCGGCGCGCCGCCAGGATTGACCGCCTGCCGCATCCGCGATTACTGATAGAGCTTCACGCCAGATGGAGCGTTGATGTCTGTATTCGGAGAAAAGCGCGGCCGCTGAGAGGGAAGCCCCCTTTTTGCCAGGCCGTTCCACAGGACGGGAGCCCGCCCGCGCAGCGCGATTGCCTGCACGCGGTGTGAGGCCCGCCTCGCTTTGGCTTTTCTCCGGAACTCTATTCATGAATATCTCGAAGTTCGAGCAGCGCACGCTGCACGCGCTCGCGCGCGGCGGACACATCTGCGTCGAGAAGGACGGCAAGGGCAAGATCGTCGAAGCCGCCTGCGTCACTCGCGAGGGATGGGTGCTTGCCGACTGCACTCTCACCACATTCCGGCGCTTGCGAAAAAGACGGTTGATCGCGTCGCGGGAAGGCAAACCCTATCTCATCACCCGCGAAGGGCTGCACGCCGTGCGGGCGCAACTCGACAACAGGTGAAGGCAGGACCGGTTCGCACATCTAGAGCGTTCCGTCCCCGTCGATCGGCATGCGCGGCATCTGGAAGTTGAGCCGCAGCGCATCGATGCGCTTACGCGTCTCTTCTTCCAGCGGCCCGCGTGCCTCGGCATCGAGAATGGCGGTAAGCTCCGCACGATTCTTGACACCGAGCACCAGCGTGTCGACACCCTGCATGTGGAGCGCATAGCGATGCGCAACGATGGCCGGATCTTCACCGAGTTCACGGCAAAGCGTCCGGAAAGGTGCCGCCTTCTCATAATCGCGCACTTCCGGATCGTCTACCGACAGCGGTCTGTCGATTGCCGACGTGAGAGCGCCCGCCTGCACCGCGCGAATCCCCATCACGCCGACGTCGTTGTTCTTCGCGGTGCGGATGATGTTGCGCGGCTCCGGCGGCTCTTCGTATCGCCGCATCCCGCCGGGTGAATCGAGGAGGTTCGTCACGGCCTGCACGACGGCGGGCTTCGGGGTCCCGCGAAGCGCATCCATGATGCTGCGCGGCAGCCCCGTACCCGTAATCCCCCAATTTCCGATGAGCCCTTTTTCCTTCAATGCCTCGAAGGCGGGGGCCACCTCGTTGACGAAGGCTGACCAGCGCACGACGCCATAATCCTCGAACGCCGGATCGCGCTCATAAACGTAATCGTCCGGACAGATATTCGAGTGCAGAATGAAGAGATCCGCCTGTTCGCGCTTCAGTGTGGCAAGGCTGCGCACCACCGATTTCTCGAGCCGGCCGGCGATGTCGGCAAGATGGCTCTGCCCCACCATGCATTTCGTCGTGACGCGAACACCTTCCGGCCAACCGCCGCCGAAGGTTTCACCCGCCACCGCCTCGGCTTCGCCGCGGCCATAGAGCGGCGCAAGATCGATCAGTGTAATGCCGCGCTCGACGGCGAGGCGGAGCGTCGCGACAGCTTCCTCGCGAGAGGTCTCTCCCCAGATCTGGCCAAGCCCGCCACCACCCAGCGTAAGCGCGCTGACAGGCCAGAGCTTTCCGAGCTTGCGCATTTCCATGAGCGTCAAAAATCCTTCGGTAAATCGATGCCTTTGGCCCGGCAGGCGGCAATTACGGTATTCCGGAGCAGGCAGGCTACTGTCATGAGACCGACCCCGCCGGGAACAGGCGTGATCGCGCCCGCGACTTCCGCCACCTCGTCGAAGGCGACGTCGCCGACAAGCCTGGTCTTGCCTTCGCCTTTCTCCGGCGCGGGAACGCGGTTGATGCCGACGTCGATGACGATGGCGCCGGGCTTCACCCAATCGCGTTTAACCATTTGCGGCCGGCCCACCGCCGCAACGAGAATGTCCGCTTCGCGCGCGATCG
>JACIYQ010000057.1 GCA_014359855.1 Parvibaculum sp. | reverse complement strand
TCGGACACATAGACGACGCGCGTGTCGAAGTAACCTTCCTCGCCGGTCAGCCGCTTGTAGATCGCATCGGAAATGAGATGCGCGACGCGGCGCCAGTTGTCCGGCGTCGTGAAGAATTGAAGCCCCGTCATCTGCTGTTCGCCGAGCACGTCCCACAGGCGGAACTCGACGCGAAGCCTGCCGTCGGACTCAAGCCGCGTCTGCCCCGTTACCAGCGCCTGCGAATTGATGACACGCCAATCGCCGAAACGCGGCTGCACGTTGATGTCGGAAATCCTCTCGATGAAGGATGCCTTCGGCAGCGGACGGAACAGCCCGGAACGCTCGAGATTGTTGGTGATGACGGAGGATATATCGGCGCCAACCTTCGCCTCCTGCCCTTCGCCACCGACGAAGTCGGTGATCGCGATGGGCAGCGGATCGACGGTGCCCCGGTTGATGTCGATCTCCACCGCATGCGCCGGCAGAAACGAAAGCAGGACGGCACAGAAGACAGCCACCGCCCCGGCCGCTCGTCTCGACAGCGTCGCCATGGCATTGCTCCGCGCGTTGTACGTTTCCGACATCATGGTCTCTCCTGCCTAAAGGCCTGACACCCGCTCAAGGTAAATCCGGATACCTTTTTTATGTGTCTATTGCGTGGCAAAATCCGTTAACTGAACAACCTGCGCGATCACATCATTCCCCCCAGATCGAAGTTGAATGTGTTGTCGCGCCAGCTCGTGTACTTGTCCGCTGGCAAAAAATCGTAGGGCGCGCAGCTCTGAACGGCCTGAATCGCACGTTCCGCAAGGAGGCGCGACAGGGAACCGCCGCTGCTCCGCACGATCGTCGGACGCCCCGCCAGCGACCCATCCGGGTTGAGCCCGAAACGGACCGTGGCCCGCAACTTCTCGGCATCCGCAGTGCCGGTCAAACCACTGACATTCCAGCATTGCTCCACGCGCTGCCGAAGCGCATCCGTCTCGCTCATGGTCAGCGCCGCCGCAGGATCGTCCGTCGCAGGCGCCTCGAAATCCTCCGTCGACTCGAGCGGCGTGGACTTCGGCGCCTTGTCGGGCGCCTTGTCGAGCAGCGCCGCGATATTGCTCGGATCGAATTTCTTCTCCGGCTCCTTCTTCGGCGGAGTCGGCTTTTTGTCTTCCTTCTTCTCGACCGGCTTCGGCTTCTCTTCTTTCTTCTCCGGAACCACCTCGGCCTTTTTCTCCGGGGGCGGAGGGGGCGTCGGCTTCGGTTCCGGCTTCGGCTCGTTCTTCGGCTTTTCCTGCTCTTCCGGTTTCGGCGGTTCGGGCTTCTCGACGGGCTTCGGCTTCTCGACCTTCTTCGTGCTCTTCAGGTTCGTCACCTGATCGATCGTCACGAGCTCGACCGGCAAGGCGCGCGTCGGCACCGAGGGAAGTTCCTCGGGCGAGGGAAACGCCACAAGCGCAAGCGCCACGATCACTACATGCGCCGCGGCGGAAATGAGAACCGGGTTACGCATTCTCGCCGCTTAGTTTGCACCCGGCTTTTTTGCCGGCGACGTTTCTGTCTCGGTCACGAGACCGACCTTGGAGAAACCGGCGGCGCTGAGCCGGCCCATCACGTCCATCACCGCGCCATAATTGATCGAGTTGTCCGCGCGCACGAAGATGCGCTGCTCGTAGCCATTTTCCGCAATCGCGGTAAGCTGCGGGATAAGCGCGTCCGGCTCGGTCAGCGTTTCCTGCACAAAGATCTCGCCGTTGCCGTTGATCGTGATGGTCAGCGGCTCGGTGTCGCCGGAAAGCGGTGCCGCCTGCGTCTTCGGCAGGTCGACCGGCACGCCGACGGTGAGAAGCGGTGCGGCAACCATGAAGACGATGAGCAGCACCAGCATCACGTCGACGACCGGCGTCACGTTGATCTCTGCCATGGGCTGGCGCGAGTAGCGCCCGCGGCCCGATCCTTTCTTACCGACCGACATCGCCATGGTTCAGCCTCGCTCGTCGAGCTGGCGCGACAGAATCGCGGAGAACTCGTCGGCAAAGCTCTCCATCCGCGCGCCGATGCGCGACGTCTGGCTGGAGAAGCGGTTATAGGCGACGACCGCCGGGATGGCGGCGACGAGGCCGAGCGCGGTCGCAAAGAGTGCTTCGGCAATACCCGGCGCCACGACCGCAAGGTTCGTGTCGCGGCTGATCGCAATCGACTGGAACGAGTTCATGATGCCCCAAACCGTGCCGAACAGTCCGACGAAAGGCGCGACGGAACCGACAGTCGCGAGAAAGAGGAGGCGGCTCTCGAGCGCCATCATCTCGCGGCTGATCGTCACCTGCATGACCTTGTCGACGCGCTCCTTGAGCCCCACGAATGAACTCGTCACGACGTCTTGCGAGCGGCGCCATTCGCGCATGGCAGCGATGAATAGAGCGGAAAGCGGGTGCTGCGGACGGTGCCCCATTTCCTGGTAAAGGTCGTCCAGCGAGCGGCCGGACCAGAAGATACGCTCGAACTGATCGGCGCGCCGTTCGACGCGCGCAAAGCGCCACCATTTGTCGAAGATGATCGCCCAAGACCAGACGGAGGCGAAGAAAAGCCCCATCATCACGAGCTTGACGACGATGTCGGCCCGCATGAACAGACCCCAGATGGAAAAATCCAACGGGACCGCATCGACGGCCGCAGTTTCGGTAATCACCTGAGTGGTGGTGACGGGATCCATTCGGTGCCTCTCCGTGCTCTCGATCTCAATGCAGGGAACGGCACATGACAGACGCAGCTCACGCAGTCGGGCTGTGCCCGTTGCGCCCCACTTTTGTATGTGTGCCCCCAAATTGCGGCTGAAGTTAGTCTTTCAATTATGTCATTACCGTGGCGTCTGACGGGATTCGAGTCGTGTACTCAAGAGGTTAGCAGGCAGATGTTGCAGGCCGGTCACAGCGCGGCGGTCCGCAACGCCTCAGCCTCCCGGTCCGGCGACATAGGGCGCGAGCGCATCCCTCAACGCCGCCGGAAGCCGGCGCGGACGGCCCTGACCGTCGATGACCGCCGCGAAGACCTTTGCCCGCCAGAGTTCGTCCGCGGGCCGTCCCTCCGGATTGAGACGCCAGATCGATTGCTCGGCCTCGATCCGCGCGCCGCTCGCCCGGACATAGACGGTGTGGACCTCAAGCCGGTCGTCGATCCGGGCAGGCTGAAGGAAATCCATTTCCATCCGGTGAATGGCGAAGGCCACGGGATCCTCCGTATCGAAGAGATCCGTATGGTGAACGCCCGCGAGCCGCAGGAAATCGGAGCGGCCCCGCTCGGCAAAGCGCAGGTAATTCGCGTGATAGACGATGCCGGAAAAGTCCGTGTCCTCGTAATAGACGCGGATGGGCAGCTTGTGGACCCGGCCTTCGATCCGGCCGGAAAGGTCTGGCCACTCGCTCATGCCTCGTCTTCTTCCTCCCCGCTGAAAAGCGTGGTCTGCCCTGCCGCCACCGAGGCAGGCAGCGACACACCGATATGGGCAAAGGCCGCGGCGGTGAGAACGCGGCCCCGTGGCGTCCGGTTCACCAGCCCCTGCTGGATCAGATAGGGTTCGATGATCTCCTCGATCGCATCGCGCGGTTCGGAAAGCGACGCGGCGATGGTCTCGACGCCAACCGGCCCACCGGAAAAGCTGACCGCGATGCAGCGGAGATAACGGTGGTCGAGCGCGTCGAGCCCGAGTTCGTCGACTTCAAGCCGCTGCAGCGCCTTGTCCGCCGCCTTCGCATCGATGGAGCCCACGCCCTCCACGGCGGCGAAGTCGCGCACACGGCGAAGCAGCCGACCGGCCACACGCGGCGTGCCGCGGGCACGCCGCGCGATCTCGCGCGCCCCATCCGCCGTCATCGAGATGCCGAGCACGCTGGCACCGCGCCGTACGATGCTCTCGAGTTCGCCGATCTCGTAGAAATTGAGCCGCACCGGAATGCCGAACCGGTCGCGAAGCGGCGTCGTGAGAAGCCCCGTACGTGTCGTCGCGCCCACAAGCGTGAAAGGCGCAAGCTCGATCCGAACGGAGCGCGCACCCGGTCCTTCCCCAATGATGAGGTCGAGCTGGAAGTCTTCCATCGCCGGATAGAGTATTTCCTCGACCGCAGGCGAAAGACGATGGATTTCGTCAATGAAGAGCACATCGCGCGGCTCGAGATTGGTGAGCAGCGCGGCAAGGTCGCCCGCCTTTGAAATCACCGGCCCCGATGTCGAACGGAAATTCACACCGAGCTCGCGCGCCACGATCTGCGCGAGCGTCGTTTTGCCAAGGCCAGGCGGGCCGGCGAAAAGCACATGGTCGAGCGCCTCGCCGCGCTGGCGCGCCGCCTCGATGAAAACGGCGAGATTTTCTCTCGCACGCGCCTGGCCTGTGAAATCGGAAAGAAGCTGCGGCCGGAGCGTGCGCTCCAACTCGTCTTCCTCGCGTTTTGCGGCACCGATCAGCCTTTCCGTCATCGCGCAAGCTCCTTGAGACCCTGCCGGATGAGTTGCTCGGCGGTTGCCGCCTCATCGAGTGTCTTCGCCGCCGACGCGACCGCTCCGGCCGCCTGCGCTT
The DNA here is from genome assembly GCA_014359855.1 of Parvibaculum sp. Classification (GTDB taxonomy): domain Bacteria; phylum Pseudomonadota; class Alphaproteobacteria; order Parvibaculales; family Parvibaculaceae; genus Parvibaculum. The sequence continues at coordinate 1,134 of JACIYQ010000057.1, read as the reverse complement.
GCGGATAACCGAGATTGACGAGCGCGGAGACCGCATCGCGCATTGGCGCCGCCGATGGCACGGCTGCCCCGTTGGCCGGCGCTTCCAGCATGACGGCAAGCGAGGCACCTTCCGGCGCCTTGTCCTTTAATTCGGCAGCGATGCGAGCGGCGACCTTGGCGCCGACACCCGGCGTCGCGGAAATCGCTTTTCTGTCGTCGAGAGCGATGGCGCGGGCAAGATCGGCAGGGGTAAGCGTGCCGAGCACGCCAAGCGCCACGCGCGTACCGACCCCCTGCACACCCAGCAGCAGGCGGAACCAGTCGCGCTCGGCATCGCTCTCGAAACCTATGAGGCGGATCGCCTCGTCGCTCACCTTCGTCTCGATGGAAAGCGTGACCGCACCGCCGGACGCAGGGAGGTTCTGCAAGGTTCGGCGCGAGCACGTGACGTGATAGCCGACACCGCCGACATCGATGACGACCCAGTCCTCGCCCGAAGAATCGACGATGCCTTTGAGCTTCCCGATCATCGGCCCGCTCCGGCGCGCGCAACCGCCGCCGCGAGCCTTTCGTTCGCGGCGCCCGAATGCGCATGGGCGACGGCGATGGCGAGCGCATCGGCAGCGTGTTCGGTGGCGGCCTTCGAGCCCGGGAGCAGCATTTCCACCATGAGCCTTATCTGCGCCTTGTCGGCATGGCCCGCCCCGACGACGGATTTCTTCACGTGATTGGGGGCATATTCTACTACGGCAAGGCCCGCCCGAGCGGCAACGAGGAGTGCAATGGCGCGCGCCTGCCCAAGTTTCAGCGCCGCCGACGCATCGCGCGCGACGAAAGCCTGTTCGACAGCGGCGGCATCCGGCAAGTGCTCGGCGACGACGCGCACAAGCCCCGCTTCGATCTCGACCAGACGCTCCGCGATGCTCAACCGCGCATTGGACGTAATCGTGCCATTCGCAATATGGATGAGTTTCGACCCCTGCACGCCGATCACGCCCCATCCCGTTGCTGTGAGGCCGGGATCGATGCCGAGATATCTGAACGATGCCGGCATGAGCGGGAAGTCCTTGTGCCCGGCCCCGCCCTGAACAAGGCCGAAACCGTCCGGTTTATGCCCGCCGCCGGGAGAGCGATATCCGCGCAAGCCCGTCAG
>JACIYQ010000056.1 GCA_014359855.1 Parvibaculum sp. | reverse complement strand
CCGGGCCTTATCTAGCATGAAAATGGTAAATATCGAGACAGGAGTGATTGCGGCGGTCAGCCGTGATGGTCCAGGCCGGGGCGATGCCGGGCAAGCATCGAGACGACCTCTTCGACGAGCCGCGCACGCGGCACGGAAACCTGCGCCGGCTGGCCCTCGCGCCAGGCGGCGTTGTCTTCGATCTCTTTCGACATCTGAGCGCCGAGGATCAGGTCCTTCAGCGTGATTTCGCCTTTCGCGCGCTCGTCTTCGCCCTCGATGACGGCGATCGGTGCGCCTCGCTTGTCGGCATATTTGAGCTGCGCTTTCATGCCCGAACCGCCGAGATAAAGCTCGGCGCGGATGCCCGCATTGCGGAGTTCCGAGACCATTGTCTGGTAGCCGGCCATATTGGCGGCATCGAGCGTCAGGACGACGACGGGTGCGGTCACGTCTTCCACATCGAGCTTGCCGAGCAGTTCGAGCGCGGACTGAAGCCGGCTCACACCGATCGAGAAGCCGGTTGCAGGTACCTTCACACCCTTGAAGCGCTCAACGAGCCCGTCATAGCGCCCGCCCGACCCCACGGAGCCGAAACGCACCGGATTGCCCTTCTCGTCCTTCACCTCGAACAGGAGATCGGACTCGAAAACGGGGCCCGTGTAATAGCCGAGGCCGCGCACGATCCACGAATTGAACTCGATCCGGTCCGTGCCGTAGCCCGCTGCCGTGAAAAGCGCATCCATTTCGGCGAGCTCGTCGATGCCTTCGCGGCCGATGACGCTTTCGCCAACGACCTTGCGCCAGCCGTCGAGCACGATGGTGCGGTCGGTCGAGCCCTCGCCCACGCCCGACTCCACATAGTCGAGCACCGCCGTTGTCTGAGACGGCGAGAGCCCGGCGCCTTTCGTGAAGTCGCCGGATTCGTCCTTGCGGCCGGGCCCGAGCAGAAGCTCGACGCCCTTGCGGCCGAGGCGGTCGTATTTGTCGATGGCGCGCAGCACCGTCATGTAGGTGGCGCTGCCCGGCTCGCCGTCGAGTCCGATCGTCTCCAGCAGACCGTCGAGCACTTTCCGATTGTTCGCACGAATGCGATAGCTGCCGCGCGGAATGCCAAGCGCCTCGAGGCAATCGGCCCCCATCATGCACATCTCGGCATCGGCGGCGACGCCCGGGGCAGCCACCGTGTCGGCGTCGAATTGCGTGAACTGACGGTAGCGGCCCGGTCCCGGCTTTTCGTTCCGCCAGACAGGCCCGGTCTGATAACGGCGGAAGGGTTTCGGCAGCGCGTCGTAGTTCTCGGCGACATAGCGCGCGAGCGGCGCGGTCAGGTCATAGCGCAGCGACAGCCACTGCTCATCATCGTCCTGAAAGGAAAAGACGCCTTCGTTCGGCCGGTCTTCGTCGGGCAGGAACTTGCCAAGCGCGTCCGCATATTCGATGGCCGAGGTTTCGAGCGGGTCGAAGCCGTAGCGCTCATAGACCTCGCGAATGCGCGCAAGCATCCTCTGCTCCGCGCGCACCAGCGCCGCAGGCATGTCGCGAAGCCCCTTCGGCACGCGCGCCTTGGGACGGAAGGTCTTCTCTTTCTTGCTCATTGGTCTGCCTTTGGGGGCGGGCCTCAAGGTGCGCCTTCGGCCGTTTGCGGCGCGGGCGCATACCTAGCCCATAGGCCAGCCGGTCACAAGCATTCGCTCCGGGGCGAATCACCCTTCCCGGCCGCTGCCCAATTTCCGCCGCGAAGAGAGGGAAAACGCGAGTTTCCCAACCAGTTCCGGACCCAGGATTGCAAAAAAATGAAAGTTAACGCCGACGTGCTCGACTTGTAGAAAACCAGCTGAAAAACGCCATTTTCACCGTTAACTCACCGAGCCCGCCTTGTGGGGCGCCGCCCTGCCACCCACAAAATAAGCGCCTCCTTTACCTTCTGTTTACCAAAGAATCGGATCGTTAACACACGCGGCTAAAAGCCGCCTCAGTCGGCCTATATGAGTTTGGTTATGGGGCCCATGGAGGCTTGGAAATGGGTTTGACCTTGGCACATCCGGGCATCGCAATGAGCAGCAGGTCTTCAGCAGCCGGAACGAGCGGTCCGCATGCTCCGCGCGCGCTCTTCACTCATGTCGTCAGCCCATCGCCTATGCTGCGCAGCAGCTTCGTAACGCTCTCCAGTTCCGGCGAAGCCGGGCCCATCTCTTTCGGATTCTCGATCGCCGAAGAAGGCATCGCGCCGCTGCTCGACCCCGGTATCGACGCCCTCGTCATCGACATCGGCGACGGCAATGCCGACGCACTCGACTTTCTCGGCCGCGTCGTCTCACTCGGCCCGAACGCCCCCGTTATCGCCATCGGTTCGGGCAACTCAGCGCTTCAGACCCTGGCGATCGAAGCGGGAGCCGAGGACTGCCTCTCCGCCGAAATCGACACCCTGCTTTCTCTCGGCCTTGCGATCAGGCGAGCCGTCACCCGCCGCCAACTGCGCGACGAACGCCCGGTAGACGCCACCCAGCCGGCAGATGCCGAGAAGCCGCACGTGACTCTGGTGCAGGAAACGCCGGAAGCCATCGTCATTCTCGACAGCCAGGGCACCATTCGCTTCGCGAACGGAGCGGCGCAGGACATTCTTGGCCGCACCAGCGAAGATCTCGTCGGCAAACCCTTCGGTCTGCCGAGCGATCCGGGCGAACACGACGTCACCATCATGCGGCCCGACGGCGACAATCGCCTCGCCGAAATGCGTATTGTGGACACGCGCTGGGGCGGTGTGCCCGCGCGTGTCGCCGCGCTCAACGATGTCACTGTGCGCCGCAAGCTCGAGCAAACCATGCACGATGCGGAGGCGCGCAGCCAGGAAACCTACAAGCGCAGCCAGAGCTTCTTCTCGAACGTCAATCACGACCTGCGCACGCCGCTGACGCACATCATCGGCTTTTCCGAGATGATGAAGAACGAGCGCCTCGGACCGATGGGCACCGACCGCTACAAGGAGTATGCGAGCGACATCTATTCAAGCGGCACCATGCTGCTCCACATGATCGAAGACCTGCTCGGCATTGCCGAAGCGGAAATGCACGAGATCGATATCACCGACGAGATATGCAATCTGGGACAGCTCGCCGACATTGCGGTTGCAAGCCAGCGCCAGCATGCCGCTGAGGAAGGCGTCTCCATCGAAGTGGATTGCCCGGACCGCCTGCCGGGGTTCCGTGGCGATGCGCGCCGGCTCCGCCAGGGCCTCTTTCGTCTCATCGCAGAAGCGATTCATTGCGCCCATCGCGGCTCCACCATCCGCCTCACCGTGCGCGAGGAGAATGGCGGCATCCGCGTAGCGCTCGACGAAGTGCGCGACCCGAAAATCGTGCAGATGGAACTCGACACGTTGCCCGACTTCGAAATGGCGGACGATCCCTTCGTCAGCGCCGAGGACAGCAGCGCGCCTCGCGAGGAAAGCCTCGCACTCTCCCTTACCCGCAAGGTGATGGAGCTTCACGGCGGCACGGTCGATATCGTCCGCGCGCCGCGCCGCAATTCAGAGACCGGCATGCGCATCGGGCTCAGCTTCCCGTCGGCTCGCGTGATCCGCTGACGGATCGCGTGATTCAAAATCCATTGGAAATTTGTGGGCACTTTCGTCGCGTGACGTTTTGTGACAGGTTCGGGGAGTACGGGCGACGGGAGGGAAGGTGTAAACTTGGACATGCACCTTCCATGATGGAGGAGATGTGCCATGCCGCCGTTCGACGCCGAAATCCTTGCCCGTCTTCAGTTCGCCTTCACCGTCTCCTTTCACATCCTGTTCCCGACACTCACAATCGGACTTGCGGGCTTCCTCGTCTTTTTCGAGGCACGATATCTTCGCTCACACGACGAAGCATGGCTCGTTCTCTACCGCTTCTGGGTGAAGATTTTTGCGCTCACTTTCGGGATGGGCGTCGTTTCAGGCCTCGTTCTCTCCTACCAGTTCGGCACCAACTGGTCGGAGTGGTCACGCGTCACGGGCCCCGCGCTCGGGCCATTGATCGGCTTCGAAGTACTCACTGCGTTCTTCCTGGAGGCGGGGTTTCTGGGAATCATGCTGTTTGGCTGGCAGAAGGTAGGGCCGCGCCTGCACTTCCTTGCCACCTGCCTCGTTGCCGCCGGCACAGCAATTTCGGCCTTCTGGATTCTCGCCGCCAATAGCTGGATGCAAACACCTGCGGGGGCGACCCTCATCGACGGGCATTATATCGTCGATGACTGGTTTGCCGTCATCTTCAACCCGTCCTTTCCCTGGCGCCTCCTGCACATGACGACGGCGTCCTATCTCACGACGGCGCTGGTCGTTTCCGGCATTTCAGCTTTCTATCTGTCGAACGGAAGCAATCGCGAAGTCGCGCGGCGCGCCTTCTCCGTCGCCATGTGGGGCATGCTCGTGCTCGCACCGCTGCAGATCTTTCTTGGCGACCAGCATGGCCTCAACACGCTCGAACACCAGCCCATCAAGGTTGCCGCGATGGAGGGAAACTGGGAGACGCGCGGCGGCGTTCCCTTTCACATCTTCGCCATGCCCGACCAGAAGGAACAGCGCAACCGGCTCGAAATCTCGATCCCGTATGGGTCGAGCCTGATCCTGCGCCACGATCCGGACGGTATCGTGCCTGGCTTGAAGGACGTACCGGTGGAGGATCAGCCCCCGGTCGGCATTGTCTTCTGGTCGTTCCGTATCATGGTCGGGCTCGGTTTCCTCTTTCTGGCGCTCGGCCTCTGGGGGGCATGGGCGCGCTGGCGCGGCACGCTCTACGACGGCGTATGGCTCAGGCGCCTGGCGGTTCTGCTGACGCCAGCGGGCTTCGTCGCAACTCTCGCCGGATGGTTCGTCACGGAGGTCGGGCGGCAGCCTTACACCGTCTATGGCGTCATGCGCACCGAAGACAGCTTCTCGCCGACCGTCACCGGCGCCTCCATCGCGACGACGCTCGTCCTCTTTCTCATCGTCTATGGCGGACTCTTCGGCGCCTATCTCTACTATCTGACGAAACTCGTACGTCGCGGTCCCGACCCCCTTACGACGCGTGAAACCGAAGAAAGCCCCGAAGCCATCCGGGGAGCTCGCCCCGGTCTTGTCGTGCCCGCGGAATAGGAGGAGAGGTAAAATGGAAACGCTTGCCATCATTTCCGGCGCGGTTATCGGCATCGCGATCCTCATGTATGTGGTGCTTGACGGCTTCGATCTCGGTGTCGGCATCCTCTTTCCCTTCGCGCCGGACGGGGGATCGCGTAACACCATGATCAACTCGGTTGCCCCTGTCTGGGACGGCAACGAGACCTGGCTCATCCTCGGCGGCGGCGGCCTCCTCGTCTTCTTCCCTATCGCCTATTCCATCGCGCTTCCCGCCTTCTACATTCCCGTCATGGCGATGCTCTTTGCGCTGATCTTTCGCGGCGTCACCTTCGAGTTCCGGCACCAGGCACATACGAGCACCCACCTGTGGAACCGTTCCTTTTTCTGGGGGTCGCTCATAGCCGCCTTCATGCAAGGCGTTCTGCTCGGCGCCCTCGTGCAGGGCGTGGAAGTCGAGGGCGTGCGCTACGCGGGCGGCATGTTCGACTGGCTGACACCTTTCTCGGTCCTGACGGGCATCGGCGTCGTCGTTGGCTACGGTCTCCTCGGTGCGACCTGGCTGATCTACAAGACGGAAGGCCATGTCCAGGACTGGGCACGAAGTTCTGCCGTCGTCCTCGGCGGCGGAACGCTGATTGCGATGGTGGCGGTGAGCGTGATGACGCCGCTCCTGCGCCCCGCCATCGCGGATCGGTGGTTTGGTGGCGTCAATATTCTCTACCTCTCGCCGATCCCGCTGCTTACGCTGGCACTCACCGTTTTGCTTTTCTGGTCGATTTTCTCGAAGCGCGAGCTTCTGCCCTTTCTCTCGTCCATCGGGCTTTTCGTGCTGGGCTTCGCGGGCATAGCGATCAGCCTCTATCCGAACATCATCCCGCCCTCGGTCGCGGTGTGGGATGTCGTCGCACCGCGTTCCAGCGTCATCTTTGCACTCGTCGGCGTTGCCGTCGTGCTGCCGATGGTGCTGCTTTACACCGTGTACGCCTACAGCGTCTTCCACGGCAAGGCGAGCGAACACGGCGGCTATGCGCATCATGAGCATGAATGACAAGCATGAGGAGGGGCGGGGAAAGCGGCTCGCCTGGTTTGCGGGCATATGGCTTGCCAGCGTCGTGGCGCTTGCTGTCTTCGCCTATGGAGTGAGGTCGCTGCTCGGATTATGAGGCCTAGGCGTTGCGCACCGGCACACCGAAGGGCGATATGCCGCGCACATGATCTTCCACGGTCAGCCGGTGCTTCAGCGGCGGGAAGGCACGCTGCGAACAATCGAGCCTTTCGCAGAGCCGGCAATTGACGCCGATGGGCATCGCGCCGCGCTCGTCGTCGAGGTCGTAGCCCTGACTGTAGACGATCTTGCGGGCGTGGCTGATTTCACAGCCGAGGCCGACGACATATTGATCGCCCGGCACGCCGATGCCCGAGCCTGCGCGGCTCACCGTGCGCGCGATGGAGAAATAACGCGTGCCGTCTTCCATCTGCACGACCTGCGTGTAGATTTCGCCGGGGACGCGGAACGCGTCGTGCACGTTCCATCTCGGGCAGGTGCCGCCGAAGCGCGCGAAGTGAAAGCCCGCCGCCGAGAAGCGCTTCGAGACGTTGCCCGCATTGTCGACGCGGATCAGAAAGAAGGGAATGCCCCGCGCGCCCGGACGCTGCAGCGTCGTGAGGCGATGGCAGACCTGCTCGAAGCTCGTGCCGAAGCGGCGCCCCAGCAGGCGAATGTCGTAGCGCGTCGCTTCCGCCGTCTTGTGAAAAGCGGCATAGGGCATCAGGAGTGCGGCAGCGAAGTAGTTCGCCAGCGCCACGCGGCAAAGCCGCTGCGCCTCCTCGCTTTCGAGGCCCGAGCTTTCGACAATGTCCTCGATCACGCGCGACTGCTCGAAATAGCCGAGCTGATAGGCAAGCTGGAAGGAACGGCCCGGCTGGTCCAGGAGTTCTGAAAGGAAGATCGCCTGGCGATGGCGGTCATAGCGCCGAAGTTCGTGCGGCATGAGATCGGCGGGCGCTATGCGCGTCGAGACGCCGTGGAGGTCGCGCAATGCGGTACGAAGCGCCACATAGGGCTCCTCCGAGCCGATCCCTGCGCTCGCGTAAAGCCGCTCCGCAGCGTCGTCGAGTTCGGGAAAGTGGTTGTTGCGGCTGTTGATGAAGTCTCGCACCTCTTCGAGCGGCAGGCCCGGCGCCTCCGCGCCGTCCAGCATGTCGCGGTCGGCAAGGCGCTCCGCGAGCATCGAACCATTGGTGGCGCTCTCCTGATAGGCGCGGTAGAGGCTCGAGATCGCATCTGCGGCTGCGGGGCTCGCCGAGGCGATCTCGCGCAGATCCTGGATCGTGAGGCCGGCATCGCGGAAAAGGGGGTCGGAAAAGACTTCGCGGAGCACCGTCAGCGCTTCATTGTCGCCCCCGAGCGTCCGGAGCTCGACATCGTAGACTTCGGCAAGCTTCAGCAGCACCTGAACGGACATAGGGCGCTGGTCCCGCTCGATCAGATTAAGGTAACTGGCGGAGATGCCGAGATCGGCCGCCATTCGCGCCTGAGTGAGGCCGCGTTCGCGCCGAAGCCGCCTAACGCGCGGACCGGCAAAGACTTTTTTCTCCGAGGCCATGGCTCAAACCCGATGAAAATGCCCGCAATCCGGGCCATCTCGGGCACTTTAATTTACAGGATTTACATAATCAACAGAATCGTACGGGAATCTTGTGAAGTTTTTTACTTCAATATTTTCAACAACTTAGGAAACATTGGACATTCGGATGTCGAGATTGTATGACCGCGCGCAAACGAACCCCGACAAGCAGTTCCGAGGAGGCGAGCGAGCATGAGCAAGGCAGCAGCCACGACCATTGCCGACGGTATCACCGTCAAGGGTGCCATGAAGCCGGGCTATGAGCGCGTACTGACGCCGGACGCCCTCGCCTTCGTCGCCGATCTTGAGCGCCGCTTCGGCGCCCGCCGCCGCGAACTGCTTTCCGCGCGCGCCGAACGCCAGAAGAAGTTCGATGCCGGCGAGCTGCCCGACTTCCTGCCCGAGACGAAGTCGATCCGCGAGGGCGACTGGAAGGTCGCGCCCATCCCGAAGGACCTGCTCGACCGCCGCACCGAGATCACCGGTCCCGTCGACAACCGCAAGATGGTCATCAACGCGCTGAACTCCGGCGCGCAGTCCTACATGACGGACTTCGAGGACGCCGCTGCGCCGACATGGGACAACATGATCGGCGGCCAGATCAACATGATGGCCTATTGGGACAAGCAGATCGGCTTCACCGATGAGTCCAATGGCAAGCGCTACGATGTCATCGAGAAGCCGGCGACGCTTATCGTCCGCCCGCGCGGCTGGCATCTCGAGGAAGCGCATCTCAAAGTCGACGGTGAGCCGATGTCCGGCGGCCTCTTCGATTTCGGCCTCTATTTCTTCCACAATGCGAAGAAGCAGATCGCTTCCGGCTCCGGCCCCTACTTCTATCTGCCGAAGATGGAGAGCCACAAGGAAGCGCGCCTCTGGAACGACGTCTTCGTTCACGCGCAGAAGTGCTCGGCATGAAGAACGGCACCATCAAGGCGACCGTCCTCATCGAGACGCTGCCCGCCGCCTTCGAGATGCACGAAATTCTCTATGAGTTGAAGGATCACATCGTCGGTCTCAATTGCGGCCGCTGGGATTACATCTTCAGCTACATCAAGCGGCTCGGAAAGAATCCGAACTTCATCCTGCCGGATCGCGCGCAGGTCGTGATGGGCAGCGCCTTCCTCAATGCCTATTCGCTTCTTCTCGTGAAGACGTGCCATGAACGCGGCGCCTTCGCGATGGGCGGCATGGCGGCGCAGATTCCCGTGAAGGGCGACGAGGCGGCGAACGAAGCCGCTTTCAACAAGGTCCGCGCCGACAAGGAACGCGAAGCCAATAACGGCCATGACGGCACCTGGGTTGCCCATCCCGATCTCGTGAAGGTGGCGATGGAAGTCTTCGGCAAGCTCGAAGGCCCGAACCAGCTCGCCCGCCAGCGCCAGGACGTGAATGTCGGCCAGAAAGAACTCATTGAGCCGCACAAGGGCGAGCGCACCGAGCACGGAATGCGCGAATGCTGCCGCGTCGGCGTGCAGTACATCGAAGCCTGGCTCGGCGGCCGCGGCGCCGTGCCGCTCTACAATCTGATGGAAGACGCTGCCACGGCCGAAATCAGCCGTACGCAGATATGGCAGTGGATCTATCACGGCGCGACGCTCAGCGACGGCCGCAAGGTGACGCCGGAGCTCTTCGACGAAGTGCTCGCCGATGAAATGAAAACCCTGCGCGAAACGCTTGGCGAAGAGCGCTGGACTTCAGGTCACTTCGAGCAGGCGGTGAGCCTCTTCTCGGACATGACCAAGGCACAGGAATGCGAGGAGTTCCTGACGCTGCCGGCCTACCGCCTCATTCTCGAAAACGAAGCCTGACCGAAACCACCTCCGGACCCGAGGAGTATCCCATGAGCAAGACCTTCTACGATATCGTTCCGAGCGCGCCCAAGGGCCGCTTCGACAATGTGAAGCGCAACTACAGCGTCGAAGACGTTGAGAAGCTGCGCGGCTCCTTCCCCATCGAGTACACGCTCGCCACGCGCGGTGCGAACAAGCTCTGGGAACTGCTGCACACGACCGACTACGTGCATTCGTTGGGCGCCCTGTCGGGCAACCAGGCCATGCAGATGGCGCGCGCGGGCCTGAAGGCGATCTACCTCTCGGGCTGGCAGGTTGCCGCCGACGCGAACACGGCCGGCGCGATGTATCCCGACCAGTCGCTCTACCCCGCGAATGCCGGTCCGGAACTCGCGAAGAAGATCAACCGCGCCCTGAAGCGAGCGGACGAGATCGAGCATTCGGAAGGCGGCGCGAAGCGCGACTGGTTCCTGCCGATCGTCGCCGACGCGGAAGCCGGCTTCGGCGGCCCGCTCAACTGCTTTGAAATCATGAAGGCCTATATCGAAGCGGGCGCCGCCGGCGTCCACTACGAAGACCAGCTCGCGTCGGAAAAGAAGTGCGGCCATCTCGGCGGCAAGGTTCTGATCCCGAGCCGCGCCCATGAGCGCAACCTCAACGCCGCGCGCCTCGCCGCCGACGTTTCGGGCACGCCGACGCTCATCATGGCGCGCACGGACGCCGAAAGCGCGAACCTCATCACGTCCGACATCGATGAGCGCGATCACGAATTCATCGATTTCGACAAGGGCCGCACCATCGAAGGCTTCTATCGCCTGAAGCCGGGCACGGGCGTCGATCATTGCATCAAGCGTGGCCTCTCCTTCGCGCCCTATGCCGACCTGCTGTGGTGGGAAACCTCGAAGCCGAACCTCGACGACGCGAAGCGTTTCGCCGAAGCGGTGAAGAAGGAATATCCCGACCAGCTCCTCGCCTATAACTGCTCGCCCTCCTTCAACTGGGAAGCGAACCTCGACAAGGCGACCATCGCGAAGTTCCAGAAGGAAATCGCGGCGATGGGCTACAAGTACCAGTTCGTCACGCTGGCCGGTTTCCACCAGCTCAACCATGGCATGTTCGAACTCGCGTCCGGCTACCGCGACCGCGGCATGGCAGCCTATTCCGAGCTGCAGCAGGCCGAGTTCGCTTCGGAGTCGAAGGGCTACACGGCGACCCGCCACCAGCGCGAAGTCGGCACGGGCTATTTCGACATGGTCTCCATCGCGGCGGCCGGCGGCGAAAGCTCCACGACGGCGCTCGGCGACTCGACCGAAGCCGACCAGTTCAAGAAGGCCAGCGCCCACTAAGCCCTTCCTTCTACGGACGATATGCAGAACCGCCGGGGGCAACCCGGCGGTTTTCGTTTGCGGGTCACGCTTCGCGGCGCAGGGCGGAGAATTGCAGCTCCGCGATGAGCGCGCCGGCAATGCCCTGCGCGGCGAAGAAAGCGAAACCCAAGGCCATCATGCCGAAGGGATTCCAGATCGCGAAGGCGATGGCGGAGGGCGCCTGGGCGGGGATAAAAGCCTCGAAATCGCGCCGACTGTCATCGAAATGTCATTGAACTGTCAAAAAGAGAAGGGGCCGTTCAGCGATGAACCGCCCCCTGTCCATTTCAAGTGAGGAGGCGGGGACAACAAAAATTGTCCCCGCTTTTACCGCTACCGGGCGGCGGCCTCGGCGAGAAGGATGTCACGATGAATTTTGCAGGGCTCACGATCGAACCCGGCGAGTGGCTTTACGCCGATGCGGACGGCATCGTCGTTTCGTCCGGAAAGCTCGACTGACGCGATTCGCGCCTCAGACGACGAGTTCGACCAGCTTCCAGACGCCGAGTCCGGCGATCGTCATCGAGAGAATGCCGCCCGATGCAACGATCAGCACGTCGCCAAGCGTCGGCTCTCCGATATCGTCGGCGGCAGCCTCCGCCTGCATATTCAGATCCGAGATACCGGATACACGGAGCATATCCGCGCTCCGGAAATTACCCTCCAGATCAGCCATCCCAGCCCTCCCCCACCCAATGCCCCCGAGCCGCAACTCAACCAGATGGGACAAAAAAGCCCTTGCGATTAGCTAAAGGCCAAGAGTGATTCGTGTCAATCAAATGACATATTGCATCGCAGCACCCACGCATGATGCTACAACCCGCGTACAACCGCTGGCTGCATTGCGCCCGATGCTCACGGCTCGATACAATCCCGCACGTAGCGCGGTAGCGCGAAGGCTGCCTTGTGCACTTCCGGCGTGTAGTAGCGCGTGACGAGGCCAGCCTTCTCGAAGCGCTTCTCCAGCTCTTCGAGGGATATGGATTTCAGCGTCTCGTCATCCGTGCCCCAGCCCATCGCCATCGGACCGCCGACATAGGTCGGGATGGTGGCGAGATAGCAGGAGGCGACCTTGAAGAGGCGGCGGAACTTTTCCATCGTGGCGGCGAGTTCATCGCCCTGCATGAAAGGCACGCCGTTCTGCGTGACGATGACGCCGCCCGGCGTCAGCCTTGCCTTCGCCGCGCGATAGAACTCTTCACGGAAGAGAACTTCGCCGGGGCCGATGGGGTCGGTCGAATCCACGATGACGACGTCGTAGCTCGCGGGCGTTTCCTCCACGAATTTCGCACCGTCGGCGAAGACGAGGTCGAGGCGCGGATCGCCGAAGGCGCCGGCTGATATCCGCGGCAACTGCTGCTTGCAGAAATCCGTTACCGCCGGATCGATCTCGACCATGGTGACATGCTCGACGCTTTCGTGACGCAGGACCTCGCGCAGGATGCCGCCATCGCCGCCGCCGATGATGAGCACGCGCTTCGCATTACCATGTGCGAGGATCGGCACATGGGTCATCATCTCGTGGTAGATGAACTCGTCGCGCTCGGTCACCTGGGTGATGCCGTCGAGCGCCATCATCCGGCCGAAGAGACCGTTCTCGAAGATCACGAGATGCTGCTGGCCGGTCTCTTCCTCATAGAGCACGCGGTCGGCGCGGAAGGCGCAGGTGAACCCCTCTTTCTCGTAGAGGGTTTCGACCACCCAGCGCCCATTTGCATTTTCGGGGGCCTTTTCCGAGGCCGCTCCATCCGTCATCAGACCATACCCTCGCCGCGCCGATGCTCGCCGACGCGGATTTCGGACGGCTTGAACGCCTCGCGCAGAACCTCAATCGCGTTATGCGGCTCGGCTTCGCCGCACATGAAGACGTCGAGCGCCGCATAATCGGCCTCGGGCCAGCTATGGATCGAGATATGGCTTTCCGAAAGCACGGCCACGCCCGACACGCCGCCATTCGGCGTGAAGTGGTGAAGGTGGATGTGCAGCAGTGTCGCCTTCGACACTTCGACGCAACGGCGCAGCGTCGCTTCGATATGCGCAAGATCGTCCAGACGGCTCGCGCCGATCAGGTCGATGATCAGATGCGTTCCCGCGAAGCGCCTGCCGTCACGCTCGATGAAGAAGTCCTTTCTTTCATCGGACGTGGTGCAGCGCTCCGCAGCCGTGCCGGCCGCAGAGTGGTGAACGGGAAACTCGAGAACTTCCGCCTGGGTCTTGCTTGAATCGCTGTTCAAGTCGATCCCCAATTGGAAGAGGGCATTGGATTCGGACATGAGTGCCTCTCCCCAACCAGTAGATGGACCTGGCTTG
>JACIYQ010000055.1 GCA_014359855.1 Parvibaculum sp. | reverse complement strand
GGCGCGATCCGCACCGACGAGGAGGCCTACAAGGTCGCCGAGGAGACGGGCTATCCCGTGCTCGTGAAGGCGGCGGCGGGCGGCGGCGGACGCGGCATGAAGGTTGCGCGCTCGAAGGGCGAGCTCTCCTCCGCGCTGTCGACGGCGCGGGCGGAGGCCAAGGCCGCCTTCGGCGACGACTCGCTCTACATGGAAAAATATCTCGGCCAACCGCGCCATATCGAGGTGCAGGTGATCGCCGACGCGCACGGCAATGTGGCGCATTTGGGCGAGCGCGACTGCTCGCTGCAGCGGCGCCACCAGAAGGTGCTGGAGGAGTGCCCCTCGCCCGCCCTCAACGCGCAGCAGCGCGACGAGATCGGCGGCATCGTCTCGCGCGCCATCAAAGGGCTCGGCTATCTCGGCGTCGGCACGGTCGAGTTCCTCTATGAGGACGGGCAGTTCTTCTTCATCGAGATGAACACGCGCCTGCAGGTGGAACACCCGATCACCGAAGCCGTCACCGGCATCGATCTCGTGCGCGAGCAGATCCGCATCGCCGCCGGCCTGGAGATGAGCTTCCGGCAGGAAGACGTCCAGTTCAACGGCCACGCCATCGAGTGCCGCATCAACGCGGAAGACCCAAAGACCTTCGCGCCCTCGCCCGGGACCATCAAGGATTTCCACACGCCGGGCGGCCTTGGCGTGCGCGTCGACAGCGCGGTCTATTCGGGCTACCGCATTCCGCCCTATTACGACAGCCTGATCGGCAAGCTGGTGGTGAGCGGGCGCAACCGCAACGAATGCCTGATGCGGCTTCGCCGGACGCTGCACGAGTTTGTCATCGACGGCATCAAGACGACAATCCCGCTCTTCCAGGAATTGGTGAACGAGCCGGATTTCATCAACGGCGAGTACCATATCCACTGGCTCGAGGACTTCCTGAAGAAACAGCAGGGCTGACCCGCGCCGGAATGGCGGCGTCAGGACGTTTGCGGAAACGAGATGAGCGAGATTGACGCCGAGGTACTGCTTCGCGCCTATGCCTATGGCGTGTTTCCGATGGCGGAATCGCGCGACGATCCGCAGCTCTACTGGATCGATCCGGAAGCGCGCGGCATCCTGCCTCTCGACAAATTTCACATTCCCAAGCGGCTGAAGCGCACGATCCGCCAGCGGCCTTTCGAGGTCCGGGTCGATACGGCCTTTCGCGAAACGATGCTCGGCTGCGCGGAAGCGGCGCCGAACCGCGACGGCACATGGATCAACGACCGCATCGTCGGCCTTTATTGCGATCTTCATGCGGCGGGGCGCGCGCATTCGGTCGAGTGCTGGCAGGGAAGCCTGCTGATGGGCGGGCTCTACGGCGTTTCGCTGGGCGCGGCCTTTTTCGGCGAGAGCATGTTCAGCCGCGCGACCGATGCAAGCAAGGTGGCGCTCGTTTATCTCGTGGCACGGCTCATCCGGGGCGGCTACCGGCTGCTCGACACGCAGTTCGTGACATCGCATCTCACGCAGTTCGGCGCGATCGAGATTTCGCGCAACGAATATCGCGCGCGGCTCTTCCAGGCGACAACGGAGGAAGCCGACTTCTATTCGCTGCCGCTCGACGCGTCGCCGGAGGAAGTTTTGCAGTCCGTCACCCAGACATCGTAGACGGGGTGCTCCAGCGCGTTGAGGCCGGGGCTTTCAGCAAACATCCAGCCGGAGAAGATCGGCGCCGGGTGGACTTCCGTCTGCGCGTCGGGATCGGCCGCGGTCGCGCCCCTGCGCTCCAACTGACGGATTTCGACATAGGCGGCGGTGCGCGGCGTTTCCTCGGGTGCGTTCTTGTCGCAGGTGCGGACCAGAACCTGAAGCGCGCCGAAGGTCGTGGGCTCGTTCACCTTCGCCTCGAAACTCGTGACGCGCGCGGTGATCTTGTCGAGACCGCTGAAAACGGCGACGGGGTATTTGCCGGCGAGAACCGGGCTTGCACCAAACGCGAGAAGAACGACGCCAAGAGCCGGGGGAATGAGGAAACGCATCGGTGTTCTCCGCGTTTCGCTATTTCTCGCCCGAGCCGCTATCCGACGCCGAGAAGACTGCCTGTCCGATCAGGCTCATGAGATCGACCGAGCCTTGCGTGAACATGATCTCGCCGCCATCGGCAAGGAGTTCCTCGCTGCCGCCCGGCGTGACGGAAATGTAGCTGCCGCCGAGAAGACCTTCGCTGGTGATCTTGGCGCTGCTGTCGTCCGGCAGTTTCACGCTGGGTGCGATGTCGAGCGTCACGACGGCCTGATAGGTCTCGGGGTCGAGCGACTGGCGGACGACCGTGCCGATCTTGATGCCGGAGAGGCGTACATCGGCGCCGGTCGCGAGACCGTCGACGGAGCTGAAGGCCGCATCGACGCGGTAGCCGGCGGCACTGCGCATGCCCGACGTCGTGTAGCCGTAGAAGAGAAAAACGGCCGCGACGGCGACGACCAGAGTGCCGATCAGCGTTTCGACGAGATTGCTTTGCATGGACGTCCCCGGATGACCCTCGATGAAGTGCTGCGCAGCGCCCGGTTACTCGGGGCGCCAGGCCTTGTAGTCGCCAGTTGCCTGCGGCCGATGGCTGCCCTTGTGGAGGCTGCCCGCCGGACGGTAGGCCTGCGGCGTGCCCGTGAGGTTCGGCATGTGCGGCTTCTGCCATTCGCGGGGCTGGTAGCTTTCCGCGTTGGGCGGCGTGTCCACCGTGTGATGAAGCCAGCCGTGCCACTCCGGCGGCACGCAGGAGGCCTCGGCAACGCCCTTGTAGATCACCCAGCGGCGCTGATAGCCGCCGATCGCCGCGCCGTCCTTCGACTCATAGTACCGGTTGCCCTGTCCGTCCTCGCCGACGAGGCGGCCCTTCCGCCACGTATGGAAGCGGGTGCCCATGGTCTGGCCCTGCCACCAGATGAAGATTTCCGAAAACAAACCCATGGAGATATCCCGTTGAATGCGAGCGGCGCGCAGCCATCGTAAACGCGAATCCGGCGCCGCGGGAGCCGGAAGCGGGCAGAATATGACATTGGGGAGAGGCCCGGTCCAGCTTTGAGGCGCGCCCCGGCGCGGCTATTCGAGCGCCCAGGTCGTTTGCCCGGCGATGCGCTTGCGGCGCAGCCCCTCGTGCTCATGGATCGGCATGGACTGGCGGTAGATGCCGCCTGCCCGCTCGAACTGACGTTCGTCGGCGAGAACCCACTGGATGCGATGGAGAAGGCTTGCCGGCGTCACCGGCTTCACGAGGAGGTGCGTGGCGCCGATCTCGAAAGCTTCCGACAGAAGGCCGCGGGAGGCATGGCCCGTCAGGATGATGATCGGCGTGAAGCAGACGGGCTCGTTGCCCACGGTGCGGACGCGGGTGATGAATTCGCGGCCGTTCATCGGCTGCATTTCCCAGTCGGTGATGATGAGGTCGACATCGTGGAGTTGCAACTCGGCCAGGCCGTCCGTACCGTCGCGTGCCTGAAGGATGTCGGTGATACCGAATGTGTGAAACATGGTCCGCAACAGCAGCCTCATGCTACCATTGTCCTCAACCATCAGGATTTTCAGCGATTTCAGCTCCTTGCCGAACGCCGTACTCACCTCGCCCACACCGCTTCTCCACCTATTCTGGGTTTCGAGCCTTCAGTCCTTGGTAACAGGGATGGGTTTCCGGACTGTTAACTTCTCGATTCGGGAGTCCACCCCACCGCATCTCGTATCAAGGATGCCTGTCACGCCTACATCTTGCGTCTTTGGCTTGACGCCCCCCGGCCATGGTCCCTAGGATTTGGTTTCCCTCAGGGGAGAGGCACGAGAAACAGCGGGCATCTGACAGAGACAATCGCCTGGCGACGAAAACCTAATGAGGTCAAGCACTTAAAGCGAGACTCCAGAATGGTTCGGCGCGACGGTGAAGTGCGCCCGGAAGCATATCCGGACCGCCGGCGAAGCTGCTTCTCACCTCCCCTCCGAGGCACCAATTGCATACCGAAAGCCGGGGGCCAGATGCGTATCCAGCGTTGCTTCACCGTCGAGGGCCAGTCGCCTTACGAGGGCATCGAGTTCAGGACGACGGCGAGCGAAATCCGCAATCCGGACGGCTCGGTCGTGTTCAACCTGCAGGACATCCAGGTGCCCGCGGAGTGGAGCCAGGTCGCCTGCGACGTGCTGGCCCAGAAGTATTTCCGCAAGGCGGGTGTTGCCTCCGTGCTGAAGGCGGTGCCGGAAGAGGGCGTGCCGGACTTCCTGTGGCGGCACGAGCCCGACCGGGACGCTCTTCAGGCGCTGCGCGCGGAAGACCGCTTCGGCCCCGAGCGCGACGCGCGGCAGGTTTTCGACCGGATGGCCGGCACCTGGACCTATTGGGGCTGGAAGGGCGGCTATTTCGACTCGGAAGCCGATGCCCGCGCCTTCTTCGACGAGCAGCGTTTCATGCTGGCGGCGCAGATCGCGGCGCCCAATTCCCCGCAATGGTTCAACACCGGGCTCCACTGGGCCTATGGCATCGACGGCCCCGCGCAGGGCCACTGGCGCACCGACCCGGCGACCGGCGAAACGGCGCGCACCTCGACGGCCTATGAATATCCGCAGCCCCATGCCTGCTTCATCCAGAGCGTGAACGACGATCTCGTCAACGAGAACGGCATCATGGATCTGTGGGTGCGCGAGGCGCGGCTCTTCAAATACGGCTCGGGCACCGGCTCGAACTTCTCGGACCTGCGCGGCGAAAACGAGTCGCTGTCGGGCGGCGGCAAATCCTCCGGCCTCATGAGTTTCCTCAAGATCGGCGACCGCGCGGCCGGCGCCATCAAGTCCGGCGGCACGACGCGGCGGGCCGCGAAAATGGTGATCGTCGACATCGACCATCCCGACATCGAGGCCTTCATCAACTGGAAGGTGCTGGAAGAGCAGAAGGTGGCGGCGCTCGTCACCGGCTCGAAGATCAACCAGAAACACCTCAACGCCATCATGCGCGCCTGCGTGAACTGCGAGGGCGCGGACGGCGATTGCTTCGATCCGAAGAAGAACCCGGCACTGAAGCGCGAAGTGCTGGCGGCGCGCAAGGCGCATGTGCCGGAAAACTACGTCCAGCGCGTGATCCAGTTCGCGAAGCAGGGCTATACGGACATCGACTTCCGCGTCTACGACACGGACTGGGACTCGGAAGCCTATCTCACCGTGTCGGGCCAGAACTCGAACAACACCGTGCGCGTGACGGACGATTTCCTGCGCGCGGTCGAACAGGACGAGGACTGGTCGCTCAGGAGCCGGCTGACAGGCGAGACGACGAAGCAGTTGCCCGCGCGCGAGCTCTGGGACCAGGTCGGCCATGCCGCATGGGCGAGTGCCGATCCCGGCATCCAGTACCACACGACGATCAACGATTGGCACACCTGCCCGGCCTCGGGGCCGATCCGCGCCAGCAATCCGTGCTCGGAATACATGTTCCTCGACGACACGGCCTGCAATCTCGCCTCGCTCAACCTGCTGCAGTTCCGCGAGACGAATGGACGCTTCGACGTCGAGGCGTTCGAACATGCCGTCAAGCTCTGGACCATCGTGCTCGAAATCTCGGTGCTGATGGCGCAGTTCCCCAGCCGCGAGATCGCCGAGCGGAGCTATCGCTTCCGCACGCTCGGTCTCGGCTTCGCGAATATCGGCGGGCTGCTGATGTCCTGCGGCCTCGGCTATGACTCGCGCGAGGCGCGCGCGCTCACCGGCGCGATCAGCGCCGTCATGACGGGCGTTTCCTATGCGACCTCGGCGCAGATGGCGAAGGAGCTCGGCGCCTTCCCCGGCTTTGAAGAAAATCGCGAGCACATGCTCCGCGTGATGCGCAACCATGCGCGCGCCGCGCACGGTCTCAATGGCGGCTATGAAGAGGTGAGCGTCTATCCCGTGCCGCTCGACGCGGCCTCCTGCCCGCAGGCCGATCTCGTCGACCATGCCCGCGCTTCCTGGGACCTTGCCGTCGCGATGGGCGAGCGTTACGGCTATCGCAATGCGCAGTCGACCGTCATCGCGCCGACGGGCACCATCGGCCTCGTGATGGATTGCGACACGACGGGCATCGAACCCGATTTCGCGCTGGTGAAGTTCAAGAAGCTCGCGGGCGGCGGCTACTTCAAGATCATCAACCGCGCTGTGCCGCAGGCGCTGCGCACGCTCGGTTACGGCGAAGCCGCGATCGAGACGATCGTGAACTATGCCGTCGGCCACGGCACGCTCGCCAACGCACCGGGCGTGAACCACGAACGGCTGATGGAACGCGGCTTCACGCCGGAGAAGATCGCCGCCGTCGAAAAGGCGCTGGCGACCGCCTTCGACATCCGCTTCGCCTTCAACAAATGGCAGATCGGCGAAGAGTTCTGCACCGGCGCGCTCGGTCTTAACGCCGATGCCATGGACGATCTCGATTTCGACATGCTGGCGGCGCTCGGCTTCACGAAGCAGGAAATCGAGGCGGCAAACCTCCATGTCTGCGGCGCGATGACGCTGGAAGGCGCACCGGGCCTCAAGGACGAGCACCTGCCCGTCTTCGACTGCGCGAACCCCTGTGGGCGCATCGGCAAGCGCTATCTCTCGGTCGAGAGCCATATCCGCATGATGGCGGCGGCACAGCCCTTCATCTCGGGTGCGATCTCCAAGACGATCAACATGCCGAACAGCGCGAGCGTCGAGCATTGCAAGGAGAGCTACATGCTTTCCTGGAAGCTCGGCCTCAAGGCGAATGCGCTCTACCGCGACGGTTCGAAACTGTCGCAGCCGCTGAACTCGCAACTGCTCGACGACGACATCGAGGAGGACGAGGAGGAAAACACTATCGAAACGCTGATGGCGCAGCCCGCGCAGGAGCGCGCCCGCGTCGTTGCGCAGCGCGCGGCGATGGATCTGGCCGAGCGCGTGGTCGCGTCGGAAAAGACGCGCGACCGCCTGCCCGACCGGCGCAAGGGCTACACGCAAAAGGCGCTTGTCGGCGGCCACAAGGTCTATCTGCGCACCGGCGAATATGACGACGGCAAGATCGGCGAAATCTTCATCGACATGCACAAGGAAGGCGCGGCCTTCCGCTCGCTGATGAACAATTTCGCCATCGCCGTGTCGCTCGGCCTGCAATATGGCGTGCCGCTGGAGGAATATGTGGAGGCCTTCACCTTCACGCGCTTCGAGCCGGCGGGCCTCGTGCAGGGCAACGACCGGATCAAGAACGCAACCTCGATTCTCGACTATGTGTTCCGCGAACTTGCCGTCTCCTATCTCGACCGCTCCGATCTCGGCCATGTCGATCCGAAGGAGTTTGCCTTCGATGCGATGGGCGGCGGCGCGGACGAAGGCAAGGCGCCTGCCCTTCCCGCCTCTGCCGTCGTGAGCCCCGGCTACACGCGCAACGCGCAGATGGGCAACCTCTATCTCGTGCGCGGCGGCGCAGCGGCAGCGGCGCGCGCGGGCAAGGCAGGCAGCGCCGAAGCGGTTGCCGCGCCCGCGGTTCGCGAACAGACGGTGAAGGCGGAAGTGATGGCGGCCGGCGCGCTGATGCGCTCAGGCAATGCCGAGATCATGAGCGCCATTGCCGTTGGCGCCATTTCGTCCGGGGGCGGATCGTCTTCGGGCGGTATGTCGCGCGTCGTCGAAGCGCGCATGAAGGGCTATGAAGGCGAAGCCTGCGGCGAATGCGGCAACTTCACCATGGTTAGGAACGGCACCTGCCTGAAATGCGACACATGCGGCGGGACCAGCGGGTGTAGCTGATGAGTTTACCGGAGCGCCTATTCGTGCTCTCGTTGTTCTGAACCGCGCTGACGTATTGGCTCATTGAGCTGGGGGGACAAAATCATGATGTCGCTAAAATCGTTTGTTGCCTTGGCCTTATTTTCCGTCGCCGTCTTTGGATGTTCATCCTCCGTCAAAACACCTATTCCAACAGGCGGCAGCAAATCGGAAGGGATCATCCGCATGTCATATGAAGATGGCATGCTCGAACGTGCTAGTGCTGATTGGTCTGCGGCTGACAAAGTTGCAACCGAAAGATGCGTCGGTTGGGGATACAGCGGAGCGCAGAGATTTGAGTTGGAAAAATCAACGTGCCAAATTTCAGATAGTGGCATTTGCTTGTCCGCTATAAGGACTGTTGAATATCAATGCACTGACTAACATTGGCGTTTCAGCTTCATTCGCGAATATCTGGCGAGCGCTTCTCATGGCTTCGCCTGTGAGGTATGAACCGATCCTCCCTCGACCATCCCGGTCCGGCTTGCTTGGGCCATACCGCTCTTCCCCCAATCGTCATGGCCCGGCTTGTCCGGGCCATCCACGTCTTGGCCGCACATAATGGTCGAAAGGAAGTCGTGGATGACCCGAATAAATCGGGTCATGACGATTGAGGGGATGGCGGGAGTCGCTTTCGTCTTCAGTAATTCAGCGTCTCATAGAGATCGTCCCAACCGGGATTGACCTCGTGAATGAGCCGCACCTTCCAGGCGCGCGGCCACTTCTTGATCCGGGTTTCCCGGGCAATCGCACTCTCGATTTCTTCATGGCGCTCCATGAAGACCAGCCGCTTCAAACCGTAGTGTTTGCTGAATCCGGGATAGGTCCCCGCATGGTGTTCCGAGGCGCGCCGGCGAATGTCTGACGTGACGCCGACATAAAGCGTACCGTCCCGCTTGTTGGTAACAATATAGACCCAGCCACCTTTCATTTGCCGATGATGCTTGGAGCAGCAAGGAAAAGAAAGACGTGGATGGCCCGCATAAAGCAGGCCATGACGGTTTTGGGGTTGTGGAATACGCCACTCCGCTGCAGTTATCGCCTGTCCAAACGGCCAGGGGGCTGCCCGGGAACCGCGCGGCTGAGTTCTGTCGCAATCCGGTCAAAATCACGGTCTAGAGATTTCAGCACTTGTGACTTTTGAGGCAACCAGCCATTCGAAAGGCAGACCGATGAAAAGAACCGGAGTTTTCCTTGCGGCGCTTGCGATGAGTGCGCTTGGCGCCGCGCCCGCCTTCGCCGCCAATGTCTACGAGACGCTGAAGAGCTATCCGCAATTTTCGACGCTGACGAAGATCATCGAGGCGAACGATCTCAAGTTCCGCTACACGGAGGGGAGCATCACCGTTTTTGCGCCGACGGACGAGGCGCTGGCAAACCAGCCCGGCGGCGTGGACGACATGCTTTCCGGCGACAATCCGAGCAACAAGGAAAATGCGCGCGCGTTGCTGCTCTACAGCATCGTCTCCGGCCGCATGACGCCCGCGCAGCTCGAAGGCAAGGTGACGGAAGCAACGACCTTGCAGCGCGGCAAGGTGAAGATCGACGGCACGCGGACGCCGATCCATTACGGGCATTCGCAATTCGGCGCGAATGTCTCGGGCGATGCCATCGAGGCCTCGAACGGCATCATCATTCCGGTCGACGCGCTGCCGATCCCCGTCTTCGACGAGGAGACGCCGAAGGCGCCGGCCGCCCAATAAGGGCTGGCGTCAGACGTTGTAGCTCCCGGAGAGCTGCTGCTTGATCTCGCGCGGGGTGAGCTGGGTGTAGTCCTTGTTCACCTCGCCAAGCAGCTTCTCCTTCGTTTCGGCCGAGAGAAGCGGACGCAGATTGCCGAGCATGGCGGGCGGCGCGACGAGGATCAGATTGTCGAAAGCGCCGTTCCGCGCCTTCTCCTTCAGCACTTCCGCGACCTCGCGTGCAAAATCGCGCTTCGCCTGTTCGTGCCAGTCGGCGGGCGGCTCATAGGCCGAGCGGCGATTGCCGGTGCTCTCGAATGTGCGGCCCGGCTTGTCCGTTCCCTGTTCGCGCGTGGGCGGGTTGGGCATGGAAAGCTCCGGCATGGCGACCGTGGGATCGGCGTTCCGCTTCTCGCTGGCGAGAAACCGGCAAACGCCGCCATCGGTCACGACGATCCAGATACGCTTCGGTTGCATGGACACCTCCGCTGGCTTACCCCCACGACATAGTGGCGGAAGCGGCAACGGCAAGATAGTCCCGGCGAAAGGCTGCGCCGAAAGGTCTCAGCCTTCCTTCTTTTTTTCGAGCGGAGGAACGACGCGGATATGGAGTTCCTTGAGCTGCTTCGGCTCGACCTCGGAAGGCGCCTGCATGAGGAGGTCCTGCGCCTGCTGGTTCATCGGGAACATGGTCACTTCGCGCAGGTTCTCGACGCCCGCGAGCAG
>JACIYQ010000054.1 GCA_014359855.1 Parvibaculum sp. | reverse complement strand
CTCCGGTCTCGACGAAAAAGCCGCGCGCGCGGAAAGATGACGGAGGCCATCGGCATGGGCGGCACGGGCATCATGGATCAGGAAGAACGGGAATCCCTTTCGCCCTTCCGCCACTTCACGGCGGCGGAATGGGGGAGGCTGCGCGAGAACACGCCGCTGCCGCTTTCCGAAAGGGAACTCGAGGAGCTGAAGGGTTTCGGCGAGCGCATTTCGCTCGACGAGGTGTCGGAAATCTTCCTGCCGCTGTCGCGGCTCCTCAATCTCTATGTCGGCGAGATGCAGGAACTCTACCGCGTCACGTCGGATTTTCTCGGCGGCGCCGACAAGGTGCCCTACATCATCGGCGTCGCGGGTTCGGTCGCCGTCGGCAAGTCGACCACCGCGCGTATCCTGCGCACACTGCTCGCGCGCTGGCCGAACCATCCGAAAGTCGATCTCGTCACGACCGACGGCTTTCTCTATCCGAACAAACTGCTCGAAGAGCGCGGCCTGATGCAGCGCAAGGGTTTCCCCGAAAGCTTCGACATCAAGCGGCTGATCCGCTTCCTCTCGGACGTGAAGGCGGGATCGCGGAAGGTCGAGGCGCCGCTCTATTCGCACTTCACCTATGACGTGCTCCCCGGCGAGACCGTGACGGTCGACCGGCCGGACATTCTCGTGGTGGAGGGCCTCAATGTGCTGCAGCCCTGGAAGCCTGCCGATGGCGACGAGCCGCAGCCTTTCGTGTCGGATTTCTTCGACTTCTCGATCTATCTCGATGCCGACGAAGCGACGATCCGGCGCTGGTATATCGAGCGTTTCCTGAGCCTGCGCCGCACCTCCTTCAAGGATCCGGCCGCCTATTTCCACCGCTACTCCAAGCTCAGCGAGGAAGAAGCGGCCCAGACCGCGGATGCGATCTGGACCTCGATCAACCTCGCCAACCTGCACAAGAATATCCTGCCGACGCGCCAGCGCGCCGACCTGATCCTCAGGAAGGGCGACGACCACCGCATCCGCGAAGTCTATCTCCGGAAAATCTAGGCGAGCCCCTTCTCCATCGCGAGATCGCGAAGCGAGACCTGCGGGCGCGGCCCGTAATGCGAGATGACTTCGGCGGCGGCCAGCGCGCCGAGCCGTCCGCAGGTCACGGGATCCTTGCCGCGCGTGAGCCCGTAGAGGAACCCGGCCGCGAAGAGATCGCCCGCACCTGTCGTATCCACCACCTTCTCGACCTTGGCCGCATCGACGACATGCACCTCGCCATCGGCGACGATCACGGAGCCCTGTTCCGAACGTGTCAGCGCGGCGAACTTGCAGTCCTTGCGGACCTGCTGCAACGCTTCGTCGAAGACATCGGTTTCGTAGAGCGAGAGGATTTCCGCTTCGTTCGCGAAGAGGAGATCGACCTCGTCCTTCGCGAGGCGGCGGAACTCATCGCGGAACCGGCCGACGCAGAAACTGTCGGACAGCGTGAGCGAGACGAGACGGCCCGCGTCATGGGCGATCTTCGCGGCCTTGAGGAAAGCGTCTTTCGCGCCGGGCTCGTCCCAGAGATAGCCTTCCATATAGGTGACGGCGGCGGCGCGGATCGTCGCTTCGTCGATATCGTCCGGAGTGAGTTTCTGCGCGGCGCCCAGATAGGTGCTCATGCTGCGCTGCGCGTCCGGCGTCACGATGATGAGGCAGCGTCCTGTCGGCGCGCCCTCTTGCGCCAGCGAGGCCGGAAAGGCGACGCCGAGCGACTTGATGTCGTGGATGAAGACCTCGCCGAGCTGGTCGTTGCGGACCTTGCCGAAAAAGGCGCCCTTGCCGCCGAGCGAGGCGAGCCCCGCGATCGTGTTGGCGCAGGAACCGCCCGACATTTCGACGGCGGCGCCCATCTTGCCGTAAAGCACGCCGGCGCGTTCCGCATCGATCAGCGTCATGCCGCCCTTCTCGATGCCGTTTGCCGTCAGGAAGGTGTCGTCCGCGTTGGAAATCACATCGACAAGCGCATTGCCGATGCCCGCCACGTCATACTTGAGCTCTGTCATGATCCTCTGGAATTTTTTCAGGGAGAATTTCGGAGCGTTTTCAGCAAAAGCGCCTCCTTCATATGAGGAGAGGGCTTTTGCGGTTCGAAAACGCGCCACTGAAAGACCTTGCGGACGGGAGTATAGGGATTGAGGCTCATATGTCCAAAAACACGGAATTCCGGGCATTCCCCTGCTCTTGCGGTGG
This sequence comes from Parvibaculum sp., assembly GCA_014359855.1. GTDB lineage: Bacteria > Pseudomonadota > Alphaproteobacteria > Parvibaculales > Parvibaculaceae > Parvibaculum. The sequence continues at coordinate 528 of JACIYQ010000054.1, read as the reverse complement.
AAATTGCAGCGGGACGAACGACGCACTAGGTTAGGGCGTCGAGTTTCAGGAGATCTTGATGCTGTCCGATGCACTGCGCGCCTTCCGCGAGACCTTCTCGCCGCCCTTCCGGCGCGTGATGGTGATTTCGGTGGGCCTGACGATCCTGGTCCTCGCGGGTTTCGGCGCGGGCCTGCAATGGGCGCTCGCCGCCTTGCCGGCCTTCGGGCCCGATTTTGCCGGCGGCTGGGTCGATGCGATCCTGCAGTTTGTGGCGCGCTTCCTCGCCGTCATCGTGCTGGTCCCGCTGGTTCACCCCGTCGTTTCGCTGGTTGCGGGCTTCTTCCTTGAAAACATCGCCGCCCGTGTCGAGGTTGAGGACTATCCGGCCGATCCGCCGGGGCGCGACCAGCCCTTCCTGCAATCGATCCTGGTCGCGATCCGCTTCACGCTGGTTCTCGTCGTGGTGAACCTGCTGGCGCTCCCCTTCTATCTCCTGCCGGGCGTCAATCTCGTCCTGTTCTGGGTGGTGAACGGCTATCTGCTCGG
>JACIYQ010000053.1 GCA_014359855.1 Parvibaculum sp. | reverse complement strand
CCGCGGCGCGAATGATTGTCCTTCGCGTGGCCCTTGAAGTGTTCGGTGAGGTTGGTGATACGCTCGGTCAGGATCGCGACCTGCACCTCGGGGGAGCCGGTATCGCCGTCCTTGCCGGCAAATTCCTTGATGAGCTGAGCTTTGCGCTCCGGCGTAATCGACATCGGGATTCTCCTCAGTTTGCGAGGTTGAAAACACGCACGGGACGAAGCTCACCCTGCCGGTATTCGGTGAGAGCCACCGGGTCGCCCCGGTGGGTCGCCAGAACCGATCCGGTGAGGATGGGTGCGTCGCGCCCGCGCAACAAAACGCCCTGACCCTTTCTCAAACGGGCTGCATCGTCTCCGCTCACGGCCATCGCCGGGATGTCGTCCAGCGCGGTCTCGAGCGGCAGCAGATGGACCCTGGGTCCGGGAGCGGGCGCAATATGGCCCAAGGCGCAGAGTTTATCCAGCGGAATTGCGGCCGCTTCCCGGAAGGGGCCGTGACGGGTCCGCCGGAGCGCCGAAACATGGCCGACGGTGCCGAGCGCCAGCGCCAGGTCGCGGGCCAACGAACGGACGTAAGTGCCTTTACTGCAAAGGATTTCAAGCTCGGCATGGTCCGGATCGGGGCGGCTCACCAGGGCGATTTCATGGATCGTGACACGGCGGGCCTCCATGACCACCTCCTCGCCGGCGCGGGCGCGGGCATAGGCGCGCTCGCCATCGACCTTGATGGCTGAAAAGGCCGGGGGAACCTGCCCGATTTCGCCTGTGAAGGCGGGAAGCACCGCCTCGATTTCGGCGTCGGAAGGGCGGTGGACGCTCGTTTCCGTCACCTCCCCCTCGGCGTCATGGGTGAGCGTCGCCTCGCCAAAGCGGATGGTGAAGCGGTAGCCCTTTACGGCGTCGATAATGAAGGGGACGGTCTTGGTTGCCTCGCCGAGCGCGACGGGCAGAATGCCGGTCGCCAGCGGATCGAGCGTGCCAGCATGGCCCGCCTTCTGCGCATTGAAGGCGCGGCGGACGCGGTTCACGACGTCGGAGGAGGTCGGGCCCAACGGCTTGTCGACGACGACCCAGCCGGTGACGGCCTCGCCCTTCTTGCGGCGGGACATCGGGCTCAGTCCTCGTCTTCGTCGCGGGGCAGGTCGCGCGCCACTTCGGGCGAATGAAGCAGGCGGTCGATCGCCTCGGCATTGTCGAAGGAGGTATCGGGCTCGAAGCTGAGGTCGGGCATGAACTTGAAGGTGACTTCCTTCGAGAGCTGCCCGCGGAGCCAGGCACGCACGCGCGTCAGCGCGGCGGCAAGCGCCTCGGCATCGCCATGGCCGAGCGGCGCGACGAAACAGGTTGCATGGCGAAGATCCGGGCTCATGCGCACTTCCGTTACCGAAAAGCTGCGATCGGCGAGTTCGGGATCGCGGATCGTGCTGCGCGAGACGATGTCGGCAAGCGCGCGGCGCACGAGCTCGCCCGCGCGCAACTGGCGCTGGCTCGGCGCATTGGAGCCCTGACGGCTCTTGTTCGATCCGGATCTTCTCTGCATGGCTTGTGCGCCCAGCTTCCGCCAGTCCCCCGGCCTGCCGAACGGCTTTCGCCGTTCGGCCTCCCCGCAAGGGGGAGGCGGGGTTCACATCAATCGAGGCTGCGCTTCACCACCTCGACGTCGAAACATTCGATGACGTCGCCCTTGCGCATGTCCTGATATCCCTCGAAGGCCATGCCGCATTCCTGTCCGGACTGCACTTCCTTCACTTCATCCTTGAAGCGCTTCAGGGTGGAGAGCTTGCCTTCGTGGATCACCACGTCGTCGCGAATGAGGCGGACATGCGAACCGCGGCGCACGACACCTTCGGTGACGCGGCAGCCCGCGACCTTGCCGGTCTTGGAAATGTTGAATATTTCCAGGATTTCGGCATTGCCGAGGAAGGTTTCGCGCAGCTCCGGCGAAAGCATGCCGGAGAGGGCAGCCTTGATGTCGTCCACGAGATCGTAGATCACCGAGTAGTAGCGGATTTCAACCCCCGCCTGACGCGCGGCATCGCGTGCCTGTGCGTTGGCGCGGACATTGAAGCCGATGATCGGCGCATTCGAGGCCGTGGCGAGCGTAATGTCGGACTCGGTGACACCGCCGACGCCGACATGCAGCACGCGCGCGGTCACTTCGTCGGTGCCGAGCTTTTCGAGCGCCTGCACGATCGCTTCGGCGGAGCCCTGCACATCCGCCTTCACGACGATCGGCAGCTCCTTCCTGTCCTGCTCCCTGAGCTGGGACAGCATCTGGTCGAGCGACGTGCGGTTGCCGGTGCCGACGCGCTTGTCGCGCTGGACACGCTGACGGTAGTCGGTGACTTCGCGGGCACGGCCCTCACTTTCGACAACGCTCATGATGTCGCCCGCTTCCGGCGCGCCGCCAAGGCCGAGCACTTCGACCGGCTGCGAGGGACCGGCGGACTGCACATTTTCGCCGCGATCGTTGATGAGCGCGCGGACGCGGCCCCATTCCGCGCCGGCCACGATGATGTCGCCGACATGGAGCGTACCACGCTGCACGAGTACGGTGCCGACGGGACCACGGCCGCGATCGAGCTTTGCCTCGACGACGATGCCCTCGGCAAGACGGTCGGGATTGGCGCGGATGTCGAGCAGCTCGGCCTGGAGAAGGATGGTCTCTTCCAGCTTGTCGAGCCCGAGGCCCGTCTTCGCGGAGATCGGAACGGCAAGAACATCGCCGCCGAAATCCTCGACCACGACTTCATGCTGCAGCAGCTCGTTCTTCACGCGGGTCGGATCGGCGTCCGGCTTGTCCATCTTGTTGATGGCGACGATCATCGGAACGCCCGCCGCTTTCGCATGACTGATCGCTTCGATGGTCTGCGGCATGACGCCGTCATCGGCCGCGACGACGAGCACGACGATGTCCGTTGCCTTTGCGCCGCGTGCGCGCATGGAGGTGAAGGCCGCATGGCCCGGCGTATCGAGGAAGGTGATGCTCTCACCCGAACTCAGGTTCACCTGATAGGCGCCGATATGCTGCGTGATGCCGCCCGCTTCGCCGGCTGCGACGTCCGTCTTGCGGAGCGCATCGAGAAGTGAGGTCTTGCCATGATCGACATGGCCCATGACGGTGACGACCGGCGCGCGAGGCAATTTCGCCTCGTCGGTATCTGCTTCGCCGACCAGACCTTCCTCGACGTCGGATTCCGCGACGCGCTTGACGGAGTGGCCGAGTTCTTCGGCGACGAGCTGGGCCGTGTCGCTGTCGATCACGTCAGTGATCTTCAGCATGATGCCCTGCTTCATCAGGATCTTCATCACATCGACGGCGCGCTCCGCCATGCGGTTCGCGAGTTCCTGGATGGTGATGATTTCCGGAATGACGACTTCGCGGACGATCTTCTGCGGAGCATCCTGGATGCCCATGTGCTTCTTGCGTTCGCGCTCGACACGGCGGCGCATGGACGCGAGCGAGCGCTGGCGGCCGCTGTCGTCGTCGAATGCCTTGGTGATGGTGAGCTTGCCGCGACGGCGATCCTCGCTGCGGCGGACGGCGGGCTGCTTGGGCGCAGCATGACCGGCGCTGCGCTTCGGCTTGTCTTCTTCGTCGGCTTCCTCAGCCGCCAGTTCCTTGCCGCTCGGACGCGCGGGCGCTGCCGGTTCCTCGGCGCCGCTGCGACGTTTCGTATCTTCGGCGGAGCGGGTGCGAGCTTCCTGCTCGGCGGCGAGGCGCGCCGTCTCCTCGGCCGCACGCGCGGCGGCGGCGGAGCGTTCGCGCTCGCGGCGCTCATCTTCCTCGGCGAAACGGCGGGCTTCTTCCTCGGCCCGGCGGCGGTCTTCGCCTTCACGCTCGCGCGCGCTGTCGAGCGCCTGAGCGCGAGCAGCCTTCTCCTCTTCCGTGAGTGTGCGGAGCACGACGCCGGAGCGGGGGCGGGCGGGTTTCTTTTCGGGAGCCGCGGGAGCTGCGCGAGCTACAGAAGCTGCGGGAGCCGCAGGCGCCGCGGGCGCGACAGGCGCCACCTCGGCGGCGGGCTTTGCCACCTCCGGTGCGGCTTCCGGCACCGGCTTCGCGGCGGCAGGTTTTGCCTTCTCTTCAGCCGGCGCGGGCGCGGCTTCGCCGCCCGTCTTCAGCGTGCGCTTCTTCTTCTTCTCGACGACCACCGACTTCGAGCGCCCATGCGAAAAATTCTGGCGCACATGGCCAGACTCCACCGTCCGCTTGAGGCTCAGCGTCTTGCCACCAGCTTTCGGCTTGCGTTCGCTCGTATCCGCCTGATCGGTCATTCGTATCCTTCGTTGCCTTTTCCCGCGCCATCAGACGGCGCGGACATTTTCCGGGCGGTCCTTCCGCCCATAACGCTCAAGCCTGATGAGATCCGCCACGACTTTCGCTTGTATCGGTCCCTTGATCAGGGCTGCATGTATCACATTTCCGCGGCCTAATGCCAAACCCATTTCATCGGCCCAAAGCGGGCTGAGAACGGGGACATCGCCCAGAATTCCTTGCTCTTTCGTCACCCGGAGGCGCTGTTCGAGCTTGCGGCGGCCATCTTCGGCACCGTCGCGGGCCTCTACGAGACAGGCGATGCGGCCCTTGCCGATCACCGTCATGACTTTCTCGAAGCCGGTTTCAAGGGCTCCAGCCTTGCGGGCGAGACCCAGCGCATCGGCGGCACGGCGGGCCATAAGCCGCTCGACGAGATCGGCAAGGCCCGGATCGGCCAAAGCCGGCGCCTTGGCCGCCTTTGCGAAGTGACCCTTCAGGGCCGCTTTTTCAACCTTTTCGCGCGTCGCCGTGACCCAAAGGCCACGCCCGGGCAATTTTTCGGCGAGATCGGGCACAACCCGGCCTTCGGGGTCGAGCACGAAACGGATAAGTCCGTCCTTGCCGCCGCTCTCGCCGGTGACGATGCAGCGGCGCTCGGGGCCCTCATGGGCTGCGTCAGGCTTCTTCACCAACCTCGCCCGTTTCCT
>JACIYQ010000052.1 GCA_014359855.1 Parvibaculum sp. | reverse complement strand
GGGAGCCGCTTTCCCGAGCGGTGCGTGGCGTTCGGCCTATTCAACGAGGAGACCTGAATCGTGGCAGACATCCACGCGGGCGAGCCGACACGGCGCGATTTCCTTTATGTGGCAACGGGGTCGCTCGCCGCGGTCGGCGCTGCTGCCGCCATCTGGCCGCTGATCGACCAGATGAACCCGGACGCTTCCGTCCTGGCGCTCGCCTCCATCGAAGTCGATATTTCCAACATTCCGGTCGGCCAGGAAACCACCTTCAAGTGGCGCGGCAAGCCGGTTTTCGTGCGTCACCGCACGGAAAAAGAGATCTCGGAGGCCGAGGCCGTCGACGTCTCGACGCTGCCCGATCCGCAGCCGGACGATGCGCGCGTGATCGCGGGGCCGAACGGCGAACTCGAGAAGCAGTGGCTCGTCGTCATCGGCATCTGCACCCATCTCGGTTGCGTGCCGCTGTCCTACAAGGGCGAGTATGACGGCTACTTCTGTCCCTGCCACGGTTCGGTCTACGACACGTCCGGCCGCATCCGCAAAGGTCCGGCGCCGCTGAACCTGGAAGTGCCGCCCTACGAATTCGTTTCCGACACCAAGATCAAGATCGGCTGAGGGGGCGCCAGAAAATGAGCGGTGAAAGCACCTACACACCCGCCAACGGATTCACGCGCTGGCTCGATGCCCGCCTGCCGGTCCTGCGGCTCGTCAACGACAGCTTTATCGACTATCCGACGCCGAGGAACCTGAACTACTGGTGGACCTTCGGCGCCATCCTGTCGCTCTGCCTCGCGGTGCAGATCGTGACCGGCATCGTGCTCGCCATGCACTACGTGCCGACCACCGAACTCGCCTTCGCGAGCGTCGAGCACATCATGCGCGACGTGAATTACGGCTGGCTCATCCGCTACGTTCATGCGAACGGCGCGTCGATGTTCTTCATCGCCGTCTATATCCACATGTTCCGCGGTCTTTATTACGGCTCCTACAAGGCGCCGCGCGAAGTGCTGTGGATTCTCGGCGTGCTCATCTATCTCCTGATGATGGCGACGGCCTTCTTCGGTTACGTGCTTCCCTGGGGCCAGATGAGCTTCTGGGGCGCCACCGTCATCACCAACCTCTTCGGCGCGATTCCGCTGGTCGGCGAGTCGCTCCGTACCTGGCTCTGGGGCGGTTTCTCCGTCGGCGATCCGACGCTCAACCGCTTCTTCTCGCTGCATTACCTCTTCCCCTTCCTCATCGCCGGCGTCGTGATCCTTCACGTCTGGGCGCTGCATGTGACGGGGCAGGGCAATCCGGCGGGCATCGAAGTCAAGGACCCGAAGAAGGACACTGTTCCCTTCACGCCCTATGCGACGATCAAGGACGGGTTCGGCATGGCGCTGTTCCTGATCCTCTTCGCCTATTTCGTCTTCTACAATCCGAACGGGCTCGGCGAACCGGACAACTACATCGTCGCCAATCCGCTTTCGACGCCCGCTCACATCGTGCCGGAATGGTATCTGCTGCCCTTCTACGCGATCCTGCGCGCGGTGCCAGACAAGCTCGGCGGCGTGGTGCTCATGTTCGGCGCCATCGCGATCCTCTTCGTGCTGCCCTGGCTCGACACGTCCAAGGTTCGCTCGGCGCGGTTCCGCCCGCTCTACAAGCAGTTCTTCTGGATCTTCGTCGCGGTCTGCCTCGGTCTTGGCTATTGCGGCGGCCAGACGCCGGACAAGATCCTGATCCATGTGGGCGAGGGCGGCTTCGACATCACCGACCTGTCGCGCATCCTGACCGCTTACTACTTCCTGCACTTCCTCGTTCTCTTCCCCGTGCTGGGACTGATCGAGAAAACGAAGCCGCTGCCCGCGAGCATTGCGGAGTCGGTGCTGCCCGGTACGCGGCAGGACAAGGCAACGAGCTGAGGGGGAACGGACAAGTGAAAACAGCAATGAAAAGCATCTCTCGCACCGTTTCCCTCTGCGCCATTGCGGTGGGGCTCGCCCTTGCCGCGGTGTCGCCCGCGCGTGCCGCCGAGGGCGAGGTTGCCCTCCAGCATGCCGACTGGTCCTTCCAGGGCGTCTTCGGCACCTATGACCGCGACGCGCTGCGCCGCGGCTACAAGGTCTACAAGGAAGTCTGCTCGGTCTGCCATTCGATGCAGTACGTGAAATTCCGCAACCTCGGCGAGCCGGGCGGTCCGGAATTCGAAGAGGGTCAGGTCAAGGCGCTTGCCGCCGAGATCACCGTCGAGGATGGCCCCAACGCCGATGGCGAGATGTACGAGCGTCCGGGCGAGCCGAAGGATGCCTTCCCCTCGCCCTATCCGAACCCGGAGGCTTCCGCCGCCGCACTCGGCGCCGCCGCGCCCGATCTGTCGCTGATCGCCAAGGCGCGTGCCGGCGGACCGGACTACATCTACTCGCTGCTGAAGGGTTATGTGGACGCGCCGGAAGATTTCGAGGTCACGACCGGTTCCTACAATCTCTACTTCCCCGGCCACATGATCGCCATGCCGGCGCCGCTCTCCGACGGCCAGGTGGATTACGAGGATGGCACGCCCAACACCGTCGGCCAGATGGCAAAGGACGTCACCCACTTCCTGATGTGGGCGGCCGAGCCGAAGCTCGAGCAGCGTCACCGCATGGGCTTCCAGGTGCTCATCTATCTCGTGCTGCTGACCGGCATCCTCTATTTCGCGATGCGCAAGGTCTGGGCCGACGCGCACTGATCGACGCGGAAATGTGACAATGAAAGGGCTCCTTCGGGAGCCCTTTTTTATGGTGTCGCCGCATCGTTTTGTTATACCGAAGCCCAAGACAACCCTTGCCCGTCATGGCCCGGCTTGTCCGGGCCATCCACGTCTTTGCTCCATCTGAAAAAAGGAAGACGTGGATGACCCGCATGAAGCGGGTCATGACGGCGAGAGAAGCAGGAGAGACCAGTGGTGAAAACGGTTCTTGGCGTCATCGGGGGGAGCGGCGTCTACGAGTTTCCCGGCCTGAAGAACGAGCGCTGGGAGCGTGTGGCGAGCCCGTGGGGCGAGCCCTCCGACGAACTGCATTTCGGCGAACTGCCCATCGGCGGCGGCAAGTCGGTCGAGATGGTCTTCCTGCCGCGCCACGGCCGCGGCCATCCGCATTCGCCGGCCTCCATCAACTACCGCGCCAATATCGACGCGATGAAGCGCGTGGGCGTCACCGACATCATCTCGGTGTCCGCCGTCGGCTCCCTCAAGGAAGAGCTGCCGCCCGGCTCCTTCGTCATCGTCGACCAGTTCATCGACCGCACCATTGCGCGCGAGAAAAGCTTTTTCGGCGAGGGCTTCGTCGCCCATGTCTCGATGGCGCAGCCCGTCTGTCCGCGCCTCGGCGACCATCTCGAAGCCGCCTGCAAGTCGAACGATATCGCCTATACGCGCGGCGGCACCTATCTCGTCATGGAAGGCCCGCAATTCTCGACGCTGGCCGAGAGCCATCTCTACCGCTCCTGGGGCTGCTCGGTCATCGGCATGACCAACATGCCGGAGGCGAAGCTCGCCCGCGAGGCGGAGATCTGCTACGCGACCGTCGCCATGGTCACCGATTACGACTGCTGGCATCCGGAGCATGCCCATGTCGAAGTCGCCGATGTCGTGCGCGTTCTGGAAGAAAACGCAGGCCATGCCCGTGCCATGATCCGCGCCGTCGCGGAAAGCTTCGGTCCGGAGCGCGAGCCGTCTCCGCAGGGGCTCGACCGCGTGCTCGACACCGCGCTCATCACCGCGCCCGCAAAGCGCGCGCCCGAACTCGTGCGAAAGCTCGATGCCGTCGCCGGCCGCGTGCTTCACGCTTCCTGATCCCGAGGAACAAAATGGACATCAAGGAATATATCCGCACCATCCCGGACTATCCGAAAAGCGGTATCCAGTTCCGTGACATCACCACGCTGCTCGCCGATGCGGAGGGGTTTCGCGGCGCGGTCGATGCGCTGGTGGCGCTTCATGCGGGCGCGAAGTTCGACGTCGTGGCCGGCATCGAGGCGCGCGGCTTCATTCTCGGCGGCGCCGTCGCGCATCAGCTCGGCCTCGGCTTCGTGCCCGTCCGCAAGAAGGGCAAGCTTCCCTTCACCACCATCGGCCAGGAATACGATCTCGAATACGGCACCGGCACGGTCGAAATCCACACCGACGCGGTAAAGGAAGGCGAGCGCGTGCTGCTGATCGACGACCTGATCGCGACCGGCGGCACGGCGGAAGCCGCCGTGAAGCTCATCGCGCGCGCGGGCGGCAACGTCACCGCGTCGAGCTTCGTCATCGAACTGCCGGAACTCGGTGGCCGCCAGCGCCTCGAGGCGCTCGACATCGAAGTGCTTTCGCTCTGCTCCTTCGAAGGCCACTGACCTCAAACGCCGCAAAGGTGGGGCCATGAAAATCGACGGCACGCATTACCGCACGATCCGGGTCGCCGATGACGGCTGGTCGGTCGAGATCATCGACCAGACGCGGCTGCCGCACGAATTCGTCACCGCCTCGCTGCGGAGTGCGGCGGATGCCGCGCGCGCGATCAGGGAGATGCAGGTGCGCGGCGCGCCGCTCATCGGTGTCACCGCGGCTTACGGTCTCTCGATGGCGCTTCGCGAGGATCCTTCCGACGAAAACCTCGACCGCACCTGCGACATGCTGCTCGCCACGCGGCCGACGGCGGTCAATCTCAAATACTCGCTCGATGCGATGCGCGAGGCGGTCCGCAAGGTCGGTCACAATGCGCGCGTCGGCGCGGCCTATGCCGAAGCCGCGCGCCTCTGCGACGAGGATGTCGAAACCTGCCGCCGCATCGGCGAGAACGGGCTGCGCATCGTCCGGGACATCGCGGAGGCGAAGCCTGGCCAGACCGTCAACATCCTCACTCATTGCAATGCGGGCTGGCTCGCCTGCGTCGACTGGGGGACCGCGCTCGCGCCTATCTACATGGCGCATGACGCGGGGCTGCCCGTTCACGTCTGGGTGGACGAAACGCGGCCGCGCAACCAGGGCGCCTCGCTCACCGCCTTCGAACTCGGCCGTCACGGCGTGCCGCACACCATCGTGCCGGACAATGCGGGCGGTCATCTGATGCAGCATGGGCGCGTCGACATGTGCATCGTCGGCACCGACCGCACGACGTCCACCGGCGATGTCGCGAACAAGATCGGCACATACCTCAAGGCGCTCGCGGCGGAAGCGAACGACGTCCCCTTCTATGTCGCGCTGCCGCACACGACGATCGACTGGACGCTGACCGACGGCGTGCGCGACATTGAGATCGAGGAGCGTTCGGCGCGCGAGGTCACGCATATGACGGGCCGCACGGATGAGGGCGAGATCGTCACCGTCGAAATTTCCGCGCCCGGCAGCGCCGCCGCGAATTACGGCTTCGACGTCACGCCGTCGCGCTACGTCACCGGCCTCATCACCGAGCGCGGCGTCTGCCCGGCAAGCCGCGAGGGGCTGCTGTCGCTTTATCCCGAGAGGAAAGACGGATAACGCCCCCCCCAAAGCCGTCATTGCCGGGCTTGACCCACTGCTGTCCGGTTTAAATTTTTCTGGGCTGGTTCAAGCTTTTGATTTTGAGAGCGAAACGCCTGTTCGCCAGCACTCGGGACTCGGAACCGCGAAATTGAGTTTACTGGATCACCCGGATGTCCTGATCGGCTCCGAATTCAGAAAGCCGGGCCGTTTTCAAAACCCAAAGTCGTCATGACCCGCCAAAAAAGTTTGAAGGAGGGCCGGGTCATGACGGTTAAACTCGGGATTGAAAATTAAACCGGACAGCAGTGGGCTTGATCCGGCAATCCAGCAGCGGCTACCGCCCCTCGGAAGAGAAGTTCCGGACCTATGGGCGGAGGGGGGAGTCGTTCCCCATCTTGGACAGCACTCCGCTTCTGCTAGCTGCCGGTGACAAATTCGAAATCCGAGCCTTCCCGTTCGATCTTGCCGTGGTTCTTCAGCAGAGTGTCGATTGTCATCGGCGAGACGTCGAAGGACTCAGCTACCTCCTGTTGTCGTTCCGTGGAGTAGTCGCCAGCGAGCATTTCGTCTACGGCCTCGAATGGACTGAGGAACTCTGCTGCGAATGAGCGCTGAGCTTTCTGGCGATAAGTATAAGCGCGAGTTGCTGGGTGGAGAGCGCCGTCCGTCGAGATCAGTTGATCTCCTATTAACCGTGCGAGGTCGAACCGTTGTCCCGTTGGCCAAGGTGAACGCAAGACAATTCGTGCTTTCCGTGCGTTCTGGTCCAAGACAAATGAGAACGGCGGTCTGCCGGTTTGTGTGACGCCTAGCGTTGCCTCCCTAGTTCCGGCCATGCGCGCAAGCACGGAATTCGTGATAGCCCCCGCTCCGAGTCCTTCCTGTTCGCGTAGCGCTCTCGCCGCATCCGCGCCGATCCGCCAGGCGGGTAGTTCCGGCCCTCTGGCAACTCGATGGTCGGCATGGAGTCGAACTACATCCTGCGGCTCTGCATCATGTCCATGTTCTTGCGCAATCTGTTTAAACTCTTTTGCGGTTAAAACTGCAGTTCCACGGGCTGCTTCGGCCGCGATTTCATATAGAGATTGTTCGCCGAGAAGGCCGACATCTGCTAGGAGTTGCTCGACAGCATTATCACCGACAGCATCGGGATCGCGGCCGAGCAACGCCTCCAGGCGCCTGCGCTTCGCAATGTCAGGGTCCGCACGTTCTGCCAAAACGTCACACCAAAGTCGGTCTAGATTTGTCTCGGGAACGTCTTGCTCTCTCAGGCGACCGAGCACACGTGGGATAAAGGCATCTATCGCAGCTTCGAAAACTGTCGAGGGTAAGATCAGCGGTAAGGCGCCGATATAGCGGAATGGTTTTGCATCCGGCCGAGATGAAGGCGAAGAGATTAGTGCTGTTCGCACACCGTCTGAGAAAATGGTTACGTTAGGCCAGACATAGCCTTCTCCGATAGAAGTCATTTGGTGTGCTAGCGCCCAATCGTGCGCCGCTGACCGGGGCTCCCAACGCAACCGCCACCAGTTCCATGCGAACCACTCGGCGGCGTGATAGCCGGAGACCAGCGGTCCCGGACGGTAGTTGTTCAGGTAAAAGTCAAACCCCTCCGTTAGCGAACTATGTCGTGATCGGATGGTGAATAGACCGAAGGCGGCTCTCTCTTCAGGGGACCCTTCGTCGAGTAGTTCTGGAGCGAGCGAAATATCTAGTTCTTCCGGCATCGCTTGCTCCACTCATCAAGCACATAGCGCCTCATTTCGGAATCATCGTCTCCGAGGCGGTAGCCGTGATACCGCTCTTCTTGACCTGGCTTTGTCTTGGCTTCGTAAACTTCGCCAGATTTATCAACCGACCAGACGTACTTAGGAACATCCCCATTCGCAAATTGACTGACCATACCGAGTTCGATGCCTTGCTCAAACAAAGCCCTGGCTTCCGCGATGAGAACAGGACGCAACTCGTCGCAAGTCGATTTCGTGGGCCTTGGGTTGTGGGTAGGCACAAACCCGTAGTCACTTGGTCGAAGTTTGTGGTTGGCGCTTCCGGAATAGATCAAACGACCTTTTAGGGTTGCACGAATGGTACTTGATGTTGCCTCCGGTGGTGCCACACGACGGCTCGGCCGATTCCCTTGTCGCTTCCGCGAAGTCATTTGTCGTCACCCCGATACTAGAGTGTTCGGATAGTTCGGCCTTCTAATCGTTCGACCCTGTAGCACAACACTCTGCTCCCCCGCATCGGCTATAACTAGATCGTTACTTGTGAACATTCTCTGATCAAAGTGCGGCCAGCGTCAGATGTAGATGCACAGTAGACTTGGCTTCCAGATAACCGCACAAATGGCGTAAGTGCAACTACTTGTTGGGTTTTCTTCTGGCAGCAATTTAAGGAGCCGAAGGGCGGAGGCGAAATTTGACCGCTAGGAGCCGATCTATTTAGCCACCCCTTGCATCGGCGGAGGCTGGGAGCCATAGACCGTGCGATACCCTGAGACCCGAAACGCAAAACGGCCCGGACATTCGCCGGGCCGCCTCGCATTTTCTCCAAACTCACTCAGACGATCTTGCTGTCCCGGTTGCCCCAGTAGCGGTCGCGGATCAGCCGCTTGTAGAGCTTGCCCGTCGGATGGCGCGGCAGTTCCTCCTCGAAGTCGATCGAGCGCGGGCACTTGATGGCCGAAAGATGCTGCTTGCAGAACTCCATCAGCTCCGCCTCGAGCGCGGGGCCGGCGTCCGGCCAGTCGATCGGCTGCACCACGGCCTTCACTTCCTCGCCGAAATCCTCGTTCGGCACACCGATCACCGCGACATCCGCGACGCTCGGATGCATGACGAGGATGTTCTCGGCCTCCTGCGGATAGATGTTCACGCCGCCGGAGATGATCATGAAGGCCTTGCGGTCGGTGAGGTAGAGATAGCCGTCCTCGTCCACGCGGCCGATATCGCCGAGCGTCGACCACGTAGCGTGATTGGGATGCCGCGACTCCTGCGTCTTCTTCGGGTCGTTGTAATATTCGAACTTGCTGTCGCTCTCGAAATAGATCGTGCCGGACTGGCCGGCCGGGATTTCATTGCCTTCCTCGTCGCAGATATGCGCGATGGCGTTGAGCGGCTTGCCGACGGAGCCCTTGTGCGCCAGCCACTCTTCCGAATTGAGCGCGGTGAAACCGTTGCCTTCGCTCCCTGCGTAATATTCGTGGATCACCGGGCCCCACCAGGCGATCATCTGCTCCTTCACGGGCACGGGGCAGGGCGCGGCGGCGTGGATCGCGACCTTCATCGACGACACGTCGTATTTCAGGCGCACATCTTCCGGCATCTTCAGCATGCGCACGAACATGGTCGGCACCCACTGGCTGTGGGTGGCCTTGTATTTTTCGATCAGCCGGAGCGACTCTTCCGCGTCGAAATGCTCCATCACGATCACGGTGCCGCCGAGGCGCTGCACCGTCATCGACCAGCGCAGCGGCGCGGCATGATAGAGCGGCGCGGGCGAGAGATAGATGGCGTTGGCGTCCATCCCGTAGAGCAGCATCGCAAGGCCTTCGAGTGCCGTATCCTCGTCGAAGGCGCCCCCCGTGAGCGGATGCCGGACGCCCTTCGGGCGTCCTGTCGTGCCCGACGAATAGAGCATGTCCGTGCCTGCCGTCTGGTCGGCGATCGGCGTCGTCGGGAATTTCGCGCGGGCCTCCTCGAAATTTTCGTAACCGGCAATGGCGCCGCCCACCGCGAACTTGCGTTCGATCTTGCCGGGCATGTGGCCGTCTTTGAGCAGTTCCCCGGCCGTGGCCGAAACCGCGGCGGAGGTGAACAGCATCCGCGCGCCGCAATCGGCGATGATATAGGCGACCTCGCCTGCCGTCAGGCGCGACGAGACGCAGGTGTAGTAGAGCCCCGCCCGCTGCGCCGCCCAGCAGATCTCGTAGTAGCGCGCATTATTGTCCATGAAGATCGCGATGGCGTCGCCCGGCTTCAGGCCCGCATCCCGGAAGAGATGCGCAAGCTGGTTGGAGCGCTCGTCGAGCTCCTTGAAGCTGACGCTTTCGCCCGTCGCCGCCATGATGTAGGCGGGCTTGTCGGGCGTGGTGCTCACATGGGATGAAGGGTGCATCGCTGGTCGTCTCCC
>JACIYQ010000051.1 GCA_014359855.1 Parvibaculum sp. | reverse complement strand
TGCGCGACAGCTTCAACGCGATCACGGTCGACAGCGACACCTCGACCTCCGACACCGTTCTCGTCTTTGCGACGGGCGCGGCCATGAGGGACGAGACGCCGATCGCGCGGGCCGGCGATCCGAGGCTTCGCGATTTCCGCGCCGCGCTCGACGATCTCATGCTCGATCTCGCGCATCAGGTGGTGCGGGACGGCGAGGGCGCGACGAAATTCATCCGTATCGCCGTTTCCGGCGCGCAGAGCCATCAGGCGGCGCGGCGCATCGGCATGGCGATCGCGAACTCGCCGCTCGTCAAGACGGCGGTTGCGGGCGAGGACGCAAACTGGGGCCGCGTCGTCATGGCGGTCGGCAAGTCGGGCGAGGCGGCGGACCGGGACAAGCTCTCGATCCGCATGGGCGGCGTCGATGTGGCGAAGAACGGCATGGCCGTTCCCGGCTACGACGAAGCGCCGGTGGCCAAACACATGAAGGGCAAGGAAATCGACATCGAGGTCGATGTCGGCGTCGGCAAGTCCTCCGCCACGGTCTGGACCTGCGACCTCACCTATGACTACATCCGCATCAATGCGGATTACCGCAGTTGAGCGTGTTTTCCTTTCTTTAACCACGTCCGCACAAGACATCGTTTCGGTGCCCGGTTTCCACCCGCTCTTAACCTTGAGATTTCACCATGGCCGACAAGCGCGAAAGCGAACCGGGAGAGCCCAAACGGCTTGTCCTTGTCGCGGCCTGCGCGCTTGTCGATGCGGATGGGCGGGTTCTTCTCGCTCGCCGCCCCGAGGGCAAGCCGATGGCGGGTCTCTGGGAGTTTCCGGGCGGAAAGGTCGAACCGGGCGAAGTGCCCGAGGCGTGCCTCATCCGGGAGCTGAAGGAAGAACTCGGTATCGGCGTCGCGAAGGCCTGTCTTGCGCCACTGACCTTCGCGAGCCACGACTACGAGGACTTTCACCTCCTCATGCCGGTCTTTGTGTGCCGGCGCTGGGAGGGGCAGGTTCGCGCCCTTGAGGGGCAGGTGCTGACATGGGTACCTCCGGCGAGACTCCGGGAGTATCCGATGCCGCCGGCGGACGAGCCGCTGGTGGCCGTGTTGCGGGACCTGCTTTGAAGCGAAGCGGTGCCCCGGGGGTGAAGGGGTGTGGCGATGATGACGTATCTGGAATTCTTGCGTTCCTTCCGTGACGACGAGAGCGGCGCCACGGCCATGGAATACGGTCTCATACTCGCCGGGATCGGCGTCGCCGTTCTCGTCGCCGTCGGTACGGTTGGCGGGAACATCTCAAGCATGTTCTCCGACACGATCGCACCGGCGCTCGAATAGGCGTCAGCGCGGCGTCTTGTCTCCCGCGTTCCGCTCCACGGTGCCGAGCGCATCCGCGAGCCGCGTTTCGGCGCTGCCCGGCGCGCGCGGTTTCTGCTGGCTTTCATGCGGCGCCCAGCCGGTGACGATGACGATGTCGAAGGTGGCCGGCACCCGGCCATCCGGCAATCCGAATTTCTCCCGGTAGATTTCCGCCGCCCGCATCAGCGTGCCGCGCCGGAGGGGTGTCCGCCGGCGTTCGGCGAGCGCATTGGTCTCGCCCATGCCCCGAAGCTCCGCCATCAGCCTGAGCGGATCGGCATAGCGTACCGTCACGCGGTCCGTATCGGCGACCGGCAGCGCAAATCCCGCCCGTTGCAGCAGCCCGCCCATGTCGCGCAAATCCGCGAAGGGCGAGACGCGCGGGCTCAGCCCGCCCTCGCATTCGACCTCGGCTTCCGTTATCGACTGACGCAGTTCCGTCAGCGTCTCGCCGCCGAAGAGGGCGGCGACGAAGAGCCCATCCGGCTTCAGTGCGCGGCGCACCTGGATCAGCGTGCCCGGCAGGTCGTTCACCCAGTGAAGCGAGAGGACACTGGTCACGAGGTTGAGGCTCCGGCCGGCGAAGGGCAGCGCCTCCTCGTCGGCAACGATCCTCGGACCGGCCGCATGGGCCAGCATGGCGGCCGACAGATCGGTGGAAACAAGCGTGCCGATCTTGCCCGCCGGCAAGGTGGCCGCCGCCATCGCCTCACGCAGCGCGCCCCGATGCGCACCGATATCGGCGGCAATCTCGAAGTTGCGGTTCACGCCTGCGATCCGCTCCACGATGTCTTCGCCCGCTCGGCGCACCAGAAAGTCATGCGCGGGGAAGCCTTCCGCCGCGCGGTTGCGGCGGCGGCGTAGCGTGGCGCGGTCGAAGACGCGCAGTCTGGGGTCGGCTTGCGGCATGGCGCGCATATTGGGTGCAGCAGACACGCTCCGCAAGGGCACCTTCTCTCGTGCTAGTCTCGTTGCAGGGCATGAGGGTCGGATGACGGCATTCGGGACATGGATGGACAAGGTGAAGCTCGGGTTTTCGGGCTTTGCCGATGCCGTCCTGCCGCCGCTCTGCCTTTCCTGCGGCCGGGGGGTGGACGCTCATGGTACGCTTTGCGGCACCTGCTGGGGGCAGGTCGATTTCATCGAGCGGCCCTGGTGCGCGGTGACGGGCCTTCCCTTTGCCTATGAGGCGGGGGAGGGCGCGGTCAGCGCCGTCGCGCTCGCCCATCCGCCGCCCTATGCCCGCGCCCGCGCCGTTCTGCGCTACAGCGATGTGAGCGCCCGTCTCGTTCACCGCTTCAAATATGCCGACCGGATGGAGGCGGCGCCCGCCTTTGCGCGCTGGCTCCTTCGCGCCGGGGCCGATCTTCTCGACGGGGCGGACATGGTGGTGCCGGTGCCGCTCCACCGGCGGCGGCTTTTTTCGCGCCGGTTCAATCAGTCGGCGGAGCTTTCCCGCGCCGTGGCGCGCCTGTCGGGGATCGCTTACGAACCGGAGATTCTCGTGCGCACGAGGGCAACGCGGCCGCAAGTTGGCCTGTCCGGCGACCAGCGCCGCCGCAATGTCGCGCGCGCCTTTGCCGTCCGGGAAGGGGCCGAGGCGAGGCTCCAGGGCCGGAAAATCGTCCTTGTCGACGATGTCATGACCACGGGCGCGACGGTCGAAGCCTGTTCGCGCGCGCTGCTCAAGGCGGGTGCCGCCGAAGTAACCGTCCTCTGCCTTGCCCGGGTTGTTCCGGCAGGGGGCGCCTCTATATAGTGTGGAGTTCCTATTTCACGGAGTACCGCTCATGGCGGATGTGACGATCTACACGACGATGATGTGTCCCTATTGCTACCGGGCAAAGGGTCTGCTCGAAAAGAAGGGCGTCTCCTTCACCGAAATCGATGTGGGCATGGATGCGGACAAGCGCCGGGAGATGATGAACCGGGCGCATGGTGGCCACACCGTTCCCCAGATTTTCATCGGCGAGACCCATGTCGGCGGCTGCGACGATCTCTATGCGCTCGAGGCCCAGGGCAAGCTCGACCCGATGCTCGCCGCCTGACACCCCATGAGCGCCGCTCCTCAAAGCTTCAAAGCCGCCTGCGTGCAGATGCGCAGCTCCTGCGACCTCGCGGAGAATATCGCGGCGGCGCGGGCGCTCGTTGCCGAAGCGGCGGACAAGGGGGCGGACTTCGTCATGACGCCGGAGATGACGTCTCTCCTCGTCTCGAAGTCGGCTGAGCTCCTCGCCAAGGTGCGCGACGAAGCGGATGATGAGGCGCTTGCCGCCTTCCGCGAGCTTGCGAATGAAAAGGCGATCTGGCTTCTCGCCGGATCGTTGCCGATCCGTCTTTCGGACGAGAAGGTCGCGAACCGCTCCTTCCTGATTTCGCCGGAAGGCGAGATCGCCGCTCGCTACGACAAGATCCACATGTTCGATGTCGATCTCGAAGGCGGCGAAAGCTACCGCGAGAGCAAGAACTACGAAGCGGGCCGCGAAGCTGTCATCGCGAAGCTTCCCTGGGGCCGCATCGGCCTCACCATCTGCTACGACATTCGTTTCCCCCATCTCTATCGAACGCTTGCACAGGCGGGTGCCGATTTTCTCACCGTGCCCGCCGCTTTCACGCGGCAGACGGGAGAGGCGCACTGGCACACGCTGCTGAAGGCGCGCGCCATCGAGACGGGCTGTTTCTTCTTTGCGCCCGCGCAAGGCGGCAAACACGAATGCGGCCGCGAGACCTATGGCCACAGCCTCATCGTCGCGCCCTGGGGCGAGGTGATCGCCGAAGCTGCGCATGACGCGCCGGGCGTCATTCTCGCGGAGATCGACACGGGCCGCATCGCCGCCGCGCGGGCCAAGGTGCCGAGCCTGCGTCACGATCGCGGCTTCGGTCTTCCCGAAATCCAATCCACGAGGCGCGTCTCATGATCCGCTACGCGCTCCAATGCGAGAAGGACCATGAGTTCGACGGCTGGTTTCCTTCCTCCGAGGGCTTCGATGCGCAGGTTGCGGCGGGCGACGTGCGCTGTCCGCATTGCGGCAGCCCGAATGTGCGCAAGGCGCTGATGGCGCCCAGTATCGGCAAGAGCACCGGCAAGGCTGCGTCGAAGGACGCGGCGGCATCGACGCCCGCCGAGATGGCGCAGAAGATGAGCATGATGATGCTCGCGCTCAGAAAGCACGTCGAAGAGAATTGCGATTATGTCGGCGACAAATTCGCGGAAGAAGCGCGCCGCATCCACTACGGCGAGAGCGAGCATCGCGAAATCTATGGCGAGGCGACGCTGGACGAAGCCCGCGAACTGATCGAGGAAGGCGTCGAGGTCGCGCCGCTGCCGGTCGTGCCGTCACGTCAGTCGAATTGAAATCAGCCCTTGCGTGTTTTGGTTCTGCGGATGCCAAAAATAGAAGTGTCATCCCGGGATTTATTCCCGGGACCCATTAGCCTCTCATTTTGTGGTGGCGTGGATTGGGTTCCGGCAACAAGTGCCGGGATGACAGATATTTTTTCTCGCGGCGTGAATTGACTCCCTCGACTGCCTTTTCTCAGTTTTTTGTGCCGCCAATTTTGACGACCATATGTTGACTCATGCTTTCTGTATCGTCGGACCACTCGCCGTCCCATGCGATCTGTACTCGTACGACTTCCGAGTCGCTCTCGACGCTGCGAGCTTGGAGCGAAAGAAAAATGACGCACTGTTCCCTGTATCTCGTTTGGAGCTCGGCTGGTGCCACCAGGGGATGAATTTCAAGCCATTTTCCCTCTACCACGCTGCAGAGGTCAATTTCGGCGTGGTATCCGATAGTTCTCGCTAGCGGATGTATTTCTTGATGCCGCCATTTGAGCG